>JAFUYP010000074.1 GCA_017470535.1 Ruminococcus sp.
ATTTATCTTATCAGGTAATAGGAGTAAAAATGATAGCCAAAATAATTGTAAAGTGTATCATATTCAATAAAAATCTCAACAGGTTTCTTCTGATACAGAGATGCCCGGGTGATGACATCGGGGCAAATACTTGGGAGAACGCTGGCGGAAACATAGAATATGGAGAAACTCCCGAAGATGCAGTGATCAGAGAAATAAGAGAAGAAACAGGAATTACAGATATTACGATTAAAAATATTGCCTATATTGCGATCTTAGACCGGGAACTCCCAGATCTGCTCATCGTATACCTGTGTGAAACGAGCACTGAAACTATCAATATCAGCTTTGAACATCAAGCATATCTCTGGGCAGATGAACAGCAATGCAGAGATTTACTTCCGAAAGCAATAATTAAAGATTTTGAAAATAATAATGTATTTGACCTTTTATACAATGGCAATTACTAAGCTGAATCAGAGCCTTAAATTCTGATTTAGCTTAGCAACATTAATATTCACAATGCCCCTGAGTGCTTTGTAACACTCAGGGGCAAAACTTCTATATAGGTATCTGTCTTATTATACTCACTGCCCCTTGCCGGGTCTCCCACGGCTCGGTATGCTTTTAAGGCAACACCGCACGACCACCGGCTCACGCCTTTGTGTGCCATCTGCTTGCCGGATTTCCGTCATAATACCCAATTTTGCCTTGTCTTACGCCAGTAAAACTGCGGCAAAAATGGGCATTCTGACGAAAATCCGGACGGCGCATCTGACACACAATGGTCGTGCGGTGTTGCCTTAAGCATTGTCATTATCAGAGCATGATATAATGGTGCTGTCAAATACTTTGCCATTTGTAAACTTTCTGTTAAATCGCCGTCTTTTTGCCGACGAGGTCAAATAATCGTGCCGGAGAATGTCAAAGTTTGTCTAAATCCACAACGCTTAAAAGCCCTCTGCGCCTTGACAAACTTAAAATAAAAGTGTATAATATTGAAGTATGCTGAATTATTGTAGCTATACGTTTTTCGGCGTATAATAATCAATGAAAGGAGTAGAGATATGCCGACCTTTAACCAGTTAGTAAGAAAGGGCAGAAAAGTCCTTGAGACAAAGTCAACAGCACCTGCACTTCAGAAGGGTTACAACTCCAAGAAGAAGATAGCTATTGACCAGTCTTGCCCCCAGAAGAGAGGCGTTTGTACCGCAGTAAGAACGGCTACACCTAAGAAGCCTAACTCTGCTATGAGAAAGATCGCAAGAGTTCGTCTTACAAACGGCAACGAAGTTACAGCTTACATTCCCGGTATCGGACACAATCTTCAGGAGCACAGCGTTGTACTTATCCGTGGCGGAAGAGTTAAGGATCTCCCTGGTGTGAGATACCACATCATCAGAGGTACACTCGACGCACAGGGCGTTGCAAAGAGAATGCAGGCTCGTTCAAAGTACGGTGCTAAAAGACCTAAGGCTGGAGCTGCCAAGTAAGCTCAGTATCAAAAGACACAAACTCATTGTCGCATAAGCGAAGACCACAGTTTTGATGTGGAGTGATTTATATAAATGACTCTGCGTGTTACGGAACTGACGGGGCTGTTACTCAAGGTAACAGAGCGAGTACCTGTGAATTCATTTATTTGTGAAGGAGGGAATCAAAGTGCCAAGAAGAGGCAGAGTTGCAAAGAGAGATGTACTTACAGATCCTGTATACAATTCAAAGCTCGTAACAAGACTCGTAAATAACATCATGCTCGACGGAAAGAAGGGTGTAGCCCAGAAGATCGTTTACGGTGCATTCGAGATCGTAGAGGAAAAGACAGGCCGCCCTGCACTTGAAGTTTTCGAGGAGGCTATGAACAATATCATGCCTGAGCTGGAGGTAAAGGCTCGCCGTGTCGGCGGTGCTACCTACCAGGTGCCTATGGAGGTAAGACCTGACAGAAGGCAGACACTCGGACTTCGCTGGATAACTAAGTTCTCCAGAGAAAGAAACGAAAGAACAATGAAGGAAAGACTTGCAGCAGAGATACTCGATGCTCTCAACGGTGTTGGCGGCTCATGCAAGAAGCGTGACGAAACACACAGAATGGCTGAGGCTAACAAGGCTTTCGCTCATTACAGATGGTAATAAGGAAAGGAATATATTATGGCAAGAGAATGTTCATTGCAGGATACCAGAAACATTGGTATCATGGCACACATTGATGCCGGTAAGACAACTACTACCGAGCGTATCCTTTTCTATACCGGTATCAACCACAAGATCGGTGAGACACACGACGGTGCTTCCACAATGGACTGGATGGAGCAGGAAAAGGAAAGAGGTATCACTATCACCTCCGCTGCTACTACCTGTTACTGGAACAAGCACAGACTTAACATCATAGACACACCAGGACACGTTGACTTTACCGTTGAGGTAGAGAGATCTCTCCGTGTACTGGACGGTTCTGTTACAGTTCTCTGTGCTAAGGGCGGCGTTGAGCCGCAGACTGAGACCGTTTGGCGTCAGGCTGATAACTACAAAGTACCGAGAATGGTATATGTAAACAAGATGGATATAATGGGTGCGGATTTCTACAACGTTATGAGAATGCTGCACGAAAGACTCAAGACCAATGCTGTCGCTATACAGCTGCCTATCGGCGCTGAGGACGACTTCAAGGGACTTATCGACCTTCTCGAAATGAAGGCTTATATCTATACAAATGACCTCGGCACAGATATTCAGGTGACTGATATCCCTGATGATATGAAGGATAAGGCTGAGGAATACCGTGCTACTCTCCTTGATGCTATCGCAGAGCAGGACGAGGAGATCATGGAGAAATACCTCGAGGGCGAGGAGCTTACTATCGAGGAAATGAAGAGGTGCATCAGAAAGGGTACTATCGAGAATACCTTCGTACCTGTATGCTGCGGTACTTCTTACAAGAACAAGGGCGTTCAGAAGCTGCTCGACGCTATCGTTGACTATATGCCTGCACCGACAGATATAGCTCACATCAAGGGCGTGAACCCCGAGACCGGCGAGGAGTGCGAAAAGCCTTCCTCTGACGACGAGCCGTTCGCAGCACTTGCATTCAAGATCGCTACTGACCCGTTCGTAGGTAAGCTGTGCTTCTTCCGTGTATACTCAGGTGTACTCAAAGCAGGAAGCAACGTATACAACGCATCAAAGGACAAGAACGAGAGGATCGGACGTATCCTTCAGATGCACTCCAACCACAGAAAGGATATTGAAGAGGTTTATGCCGGCGATATTGCTGCTGCGGTAGGTCTTAAAAATACAACCACAGGTGATACGCTCTGCGACGAGGATCACCCTGTAATACTCGAGTCTATGGAGTTCCCTGAGCCTGTTATCCAGCTCGCTATCGAGCCTAAGACTAAGGCAGGTCAGGAGAAAATGGGCATCGCCCTCTCCAAGCTCGCTGAGGAAGACCCGACATTCAGAACATGGACAGACGAGGAAACAGGTCAGACTATCATCGCAGGTATGGGTGAGCTGCACCTCGAGATCATCGTTGACAGACTTCTGCGTGAATTCAAGGTAGAGGCTAATGTCGGCGCTCCGCAGGTTTCCTACAAGGAGACTATCAGAAAGTCGGCTGACGTTGACCACAAGTATGCTAAGCAGTCAGGTGGTAAGGGTCAGTACGGTCACGTTAAGATCACTGTTGAGCCTAACGAGAGCGGTAAGGGCTATGAGTTCGTAAACAACATCGTCGGCGGTGCTATCCCGAAGGAATACATCCCGGCAGTAGATGCAGGTATCAAGGGCGCTATGGAAGCAGGCGTACTCGCTGCATATCCTGTTGTTGACGTAAAGGTAACTCTCTACGACGGTTCATACCACGAAGTTGACTCCTCGGAAATGGCATTCAAGATCGCCGGTTCTATGGCGTTCAAGGAGGCTATGGCTAAGGCGGATCCTGTTATCCTTGAGCCTATCATGAAGGTAACTGTTATCGCACCTGATGATTACATGGGTACTGTAATAGGCGACCTCAATTCAAGGCGTGGACAGATACAGGGTCAGGAAACAAGAAACGGTACCGCACAGGTAGACGCACTTGTTCCGCTTTCCGAGATGTTCGGCTACTCAAACGACCTGAGATCCAAGACTCAGGGCCGTGGACAGTATACAATGGAGCCTCACAGCTACATCGAGCTGCCGAGATCGCTCCAGGAAAAGATCATGGCTACAAGAAACAAGGGATAATTATTCTCCCTTTTGCGAGTTTTCTGTATCCCTTGAAAACGGGGATATGGGGACAAGCCGCACTTTTCTATAAAAATTAATAAAAATTTCGGCGAAACTATTGCAAATTCTATTGAAATCTGTTATAATAGAAGTACGATCATTTTACCGTAAATTTATTTAAGGAGGAAAAATCCAATGGCAAAGGCAAAATTTGAAAGAAACAAACCCCACGTAAACATCGGTACCATAGGTCACGTTGACCATGGTAAGACAACTCTTACAGCAGCTATCACAAAGACACTTGCTATGCAGGGTCTTGCTGAGAAGAAGGACTACGCAAACATCGACTCTGCTCCTGAAGAGAGAGAAAGAGGTATCACCATCAACACAGCTCACGTTGAGTACGAGACAAAGGCTCGTCACTATGCTCACGTTGACTGCCCCGGACACGCTGACTATGTAAAGAACATGATCACAGGTGCTGCTCAGATGGACGGCGCTATCCTCGTTGTTGCTGCATCAGACGGTCCTATGGCTCAGACAAGAGAGCACCTTCTGCTCGCTCGTCAGGTTGGCGTTCCTGCAATCGTTGTATTCATGAACAAGGCTGACCAGGTTGACGACGAAGAGCTTTTAGAGCTTGTTGAAATGGATATCCGTGAGCTTCTCGACAAGTATGAGTTCCCTGGCGATGATACTCCTATCATCAAGGGTTCTGCTCTTGCTGCACTCGAAGCTCCTGACGATCTCAGTGATCCTGCTTATGCTCCGATCCTCGAGCTCATGGACGCAGTAGATTCCTACATCCCTACACCTGAGAGAAAGGCAGACCTTCCTTTCCTTATGCCTGTTGAGGACGTATTCACTATCACAGGCCGTGGTACAGTTGCTACCGGTAGAGTTGAAAGAGGTCAGCTCAATATGTCTGATGAAGTTGAGATCATTGGTCTTACTGAAGAGAGAAAGAAGACTGTTGTTACAGGTATCGAGATGTTCAGAAAGCTCCTCGACTATGCAGAGGCTGGCGACAACATCGGTGCTCTTCTCCGTGGTATCCAGAGAACAGAGATCGAAAGAGGTCAGGTTCTTTGCAAGCCCGGCAGCATTCATCCGTATACAAAGTTCTCCGGTCAGGTTTATGTACTGAAGAAGGAAGAGGGCGGCAGACACACACCTTTCTTCAACAATTACAGACCTCAGTTCTATTTCAGAACAACTGACGTTACAGGCGTTATCACACTTCCTGCTGATAAGGAAATGTGTATGCCTGGCGATAACGTAGCTATGGACGTTGAGCTTATCACTCCTATCGCTATCGAAGAGGGACTCCGTTTCGCTATCCGTGAGGGCGGCAGAACAGTTGGTTCGGGCGTTGTTACAGGCGTTAAGGACTAATTTAAGAGTTTCTTCAAACTAAATGATAAAATTACCGCTGCTCGGTTCTCCGGGCGGCGGTTTTCGTTTAGGTGTAAGAGGTAAGAGTGTTTTTTTATTTCCTATAGGCAACACCGCACAAAGATTGCGGTACAGATACGCAGTCAGATTTTTCGTCAGATTGCCCAAATTTGCCGCAGGAATACTAACGTATTTCAAGGTAAATTTAGGTAATATGACGGAAAATCTGCAAGTAGATGTGCCGCAAAGCCCTCAGGCGGTCTTTGTGCGGTGTTGCCTATATAATTTATTGCTTTAAAGCCTTTACTTTTTTGGCAAAATATGATATAATATACTTGATATTGCTATAAAGCTGTGACTGTTTACGGCATAAAGGGCTTTATTGCAAAAAACATCGAAAGGACTTTGAGAAAAATGCCTATTACTGAGCTTCTTGAAAGAAATGCAAGGGAGTGCCCGAACGAGATAGCACTCGTTGAGGTAAATCCCGAGATCAAAGAGATAAAGCGTGTTACATGGAAAGAGTACGAGCTTATCGAAAGTGACAGAGAAAGTCATTACAGACGTGAGATCACATGGAGAGTATTTGATGAAAAAGCAAACCGCTTTGCAAATCTTCTTCTCTCCCGGGGGGTACGCAAGGGCGACAAGGTCGGCATACTGCTGATGAACTGTCTTGAATGGCTGCCGATATACTTCGGCGCTCTGAAAATGGGGGCGCTCGCAGTGCCGCTCAATTTCAGGTACACGCCTGATGAGATCAAGTATTGTCTTGATCTGGCTGAGGTAGATGTGCTGATGTTCGGTCCTGAATTTATCGGCAGGATAGAGGAGATATGTGATGATATTTCCAAGAACAGGCTGCTTTTCTATGTGGGTGAGGGCTGCCCGAGCTTTGCGGAGCATTATGACAGGCTGGCGGCAAACTGCTCATCGGTCGCACCGGAGGTGGAGCTTACTGATGATGATTATGCGGCGATATACTTCTCGTCGGGCACTACCGGTTTCCCGAAGGCGATACTGCACAAGCACAGAAGTCTTATGCACTCAGCAAAGGTAGAGCAGAATCATCACGGTCAGACGAAGGACGATGTTTTCCTTTGCATACCGCCGCTTTATCACACAGGCGCCAAGATGCACTGGTTCGGCTCGCTTTATTCCTGCTCGAAGGCTGTACTCTTAAAGGGTGCTAAGCCGCAGTTCATAATCAGGACGGTACACGAGGAGCGCTGCACGATAGTATGGCTGTTAGTGCCGTGGGCGCAGGATATACTTGATGCTATTGACAGGGGGGACATAGTTCTTTCCCACTTTGATCTTGACCAGTGGAGGCTTATGCACATAGGCGCTCAGCCTGTTCCGCCGTCGCTCATCGCACGCTGGAAGGCGGTATTCCCGAATCACCAGTACGACACAAACTACGGACTTTCCGAGTCGATAGGTCCGGGGTGTGTTCACTTAGGTGTTGAGAACATACACAAGGTAGGCGCTATCGGCAAGGCTGGGTACGGCTGGGAGGTCAAGATAACAGACGAGAACTTCAACACAGTTGCAAGGGGCGAGGTAGGTGAGCTTTGCGTCAAGGGCCCGGGCGTTATGACCTGCTACTACCGTGACGAAAAGGCGACGAGCGAAACGCTCAGGGACGGCTGGCTGCTCACGGGCGACATGGCGCAGGAGGACGAGGACGGTTTCATCTATCTGGTTGACAGAAAGAAGGACGTTATCATTTCAGGCGGCGAGAATCTTTACCCGGTACAGATAGAGGACTTCCTCAGGTCGCACCCGGCGATAAAGGACGTAGCTGTGATAGGTCTTCCCGACAAGCGCCTGGGTGAGATAGCGGCAGCGATAATCTCCATAAAAGACGGAATGGAATGCACCGAGCAGGAGATAAACAATTTCTGTGCGAAGCTGCCGAGGTACAAGAGGCCGCACAAGATCATATTTGCGGACGTTCCGAGAAACCCCACAGGCAAGATAGAAAAGCCGAAGCTGAGAAAGATCTACTGCGGCGAGAGTTTAGTGGAGCAGCAGATAAAGAGCTGACGCAGGCGCATTGCCCAAAATGTTAGACATGATAAGGACTATAAGTATCAAAGGAGTGTTTTAAAATGACAGATTCATACGAAAGCCCATTCTGTACGAGATATGCAAGCAAGGAAATGCAGTATGTATTCTCGGCAGATAAGAAATTCACAACATGGAGAAAGCTGTGGACGGCACTTGCAAGAGCTGAGATGAAGCTCGGGCTCAATGTCACACAGAAGCAGGTGGATGAGCTTGAAGCAAACATCGAGAACATCGACTACGAGGTAGCTAAGGAACGTGAAAAGCTCGTGCGTCATGATGTTATGAGCCATGTTTATGCTTATGGTCAGGTGTGTCCCAATGCGGCAGGTATAATACATTTAGGCGCTACAAGCTGCTATGTCGGCGACAACACAGATGTTATCATCATGCGTGATGCGCTTAAAATAGTCAAGAGAAAGCTGTTAGGCGTTATAAAGAACCTTTCAGATTTCGCAGCACAGTACAAGTCGATGCCGTGCCTTGCTTATACACACTGTCAGCCGGCTCAGCTCACAACGGTCGGCAAGAGGGCGACACTGTGGTGCAATGAGCTGCTCTACGATCTTGAAGAGATAGATTTCCAGCTTTCTCGCTTAAAGCTGTTAGGCTCTAAGGGTACTACCGGAACTCAGGCTTCTTTTGTTGAGCTGTTTGAGGGCGACATGGGCAAGGTAAGAGAGCTTGAGAGAATGATAGCCGAGGAAATGGGATTTGACGGCGTTGTACCGGTATCGGGGCAGACATATTCAAGAAAGATAGATTCTTTCGTGGTACAGGCGCTTGCCGGTATCGCTCAGTCGGCAAGCAAATTCTCAAACGACATAAGACTGCTGCAATCCTTCAAGGAGATAGAAGAGCCGTTTGAGAAAAACCAGATAGGCTCGTCGGCTATGCCGTACAAGAGAAACCCGATGAGATCCGAGCGTATAACATCTCTTGCAAGGTATGTTATGGTAGATGTGCTCAATCCGTATTTCACGGCAGGTACACAGTGGTTTGAAAGAACACTTGATGACTCGGCTAACAAGAGGATCTCAGTCGCTGAGGCGTTCTTAGGCACTGACGCTATACTCAACATCATGTTAAACGTCACAAACGGTCTTGTTGTGCATGAGAAGATAATAAACAGGCGCATGATGGCAGAGCTGCCGTTCATGGCATCTGAAAATATTATGATGGACGCTGTTAAAAAGGGCGGCAACAGGCAGGAGCTGCATGAAAAGATAAGACAGTATGCAGTTATCGCAGGTGCGAACGTCAAGGACAAGGGTCTTGACAACAATCTCTGCGAGCTTATCCTTGATGACCCGATGTTTATGATAACTAAGGAAGAGATGGATAAGATAATGAAGCCTGAAAACTTCATAGGCGCCTGCCCCGTTCAGGTCGATGAGTTTATAGAAAAATGCGTAAGACCTGTACTCGATGCAAATGGTGTCACCGAGGGCGAGGAAGCAGAGATAAATGTTTGATCAGGCAAAGTGTATTGATCGGAGGATGTAATGAAAGCAAAGAAGATCTTGGCGTTTGCTATGTCGGTAATGGCAGCAGGCGCTGTGGCAATAGGTGTATCGGGATATAAGGGTATGACAGCATATGCTGCCGATACACAGACAGCCGTGGAGCAGCAGACGATAGAGGGCGAGCTCACTGTCGGGGAACAGACAAACGGCAGCATGACGCTTAAATGGAGCAGGATAGACGCTGCAAAAGGCTACACTGTCAGTCTGTCTGACAGCAGTGGTAATGTTATAGTCAAGCAGTCACTGGGCGTTAAGGAGCTTTCGGTGAAGTTTGACGGGCTGGATGGGAATGTTACATATCTGGCAAGGCTCGAGGTGCTTACAAGTGATGACGAGCTTATAACTGTCAAGGAAACTGAAGTGTATCAGCCGCTCGCACAGCCGGCGTTCTCTTTGTCGGCAGCGACTGACAGGGTGACTGTAAGCTGGAAAAAGGTATACGGCGCTGATGAGTATGCGATATTCTCATATGACCCGGGTACGAAGAAGTATTTTCAGGTGGCTTCAGCATCGGGGAGCAGTGTCGCATATTCCCTTGGAAATCTTGACCCCGGCACTGATTTTTATTACACGGTAGCGGCTGTTGACAATTCGGGCGATGCGCCGGTATACTCTGATTATTACGATAAGCAGCAGGAGATAGTGACTAAGCTCGTTACACCGAATGTGACAGGTGTTTCAAACAATGTAAATATCGTAACGGTGAACTGGAAGGAAACTCCCGGTGTGGACGGCTATCAGCTGTGGACGCTCAACAAGGATACAGGCAAATATGACAAGATAGCAAATATCAGCAAGACAAAGACCAAGTTTTCAAGCGATTACGGCGTTGTGATGAATGAAAAGAGCGTATACAAGTTCCGCTCATACAAGAAGGTCAGCGGTGTATGGAGATTCAGCCCGTTTACGGCAGAATTCTCGATAACGCCAAAGTTTGTAACGCCTGAGATAACAAGTCTTACAAATGATGTCAACAAGCTCACCGTCAAGTGGGAAAAGACAGGCGCTGTTGACGGGTATCAGGTATGGATATATGACAAGAGCACCAAGAAATACATAAAGGTCAAGAATATCGCTGCAAGCAAAAAGAGTGCGAAATTCTCAAAGTATGTAAGCTATGGCGTTAAAAACAAGGTAAAGATAAGGGCATACAAAAAGATAGACGGCAAGAATCATTACAGCCCGTGGTCGGCGGTACACTCTATAACGCCCAAGATAAACAAGGTGGAAGTCAAGAGCATCAAGAATGATGTGAACAAGATAACCCTCAAATGGAAGAGCGCAGGCTCTGTGGGCGGATACTATATTTATCTTTACAATACCGGTACGAAGAAGTATGTGAAGGTCAAGACTGCCGGCAAGGACAAGACAAGTGTGACCTTTTCAAAGAAGGTGCTTTTAAACAAGAACAACAAGGTAAAGATAAGAGCATTCAAGACGATAGACGGCAAGAAGAGATATGGCGCTTATTCAACGGTACAGACTGTAAAGCCTACGCTCAAAAAGCCGACGATAACCGCTCTGACGGTGAATGAGGCAAACAAGATCACCCTGAAATGGAAGGACATGGGCTCGGTCGGCGGCTATCAGGTGTTTATGTACAACACCAGCGCAAAGAAGTACAAAAAGCTCGCAAATGTCAAGACCGGTGTTACGACCTACACAAACAGCAGTGACATTCCTTACAACACGACTGTAAAGCTGAAGGTAAGGTCTTACAAAAAGATAGGCGGCAAGTACTATTACAGCAAGTTCTCAAAGGTAGGGTCTGTAAAGACTCTAAAAGCCAAATACACGATAGTTATTGACCCCGGACATCTCAAAGGCGGAAACTACACCGGCGATGATTATGACAACGTTGTAGGCTCATACAGCGAGGCTACAATGTCGCTGACGCTCGGCAAGTATCTGAGGGATTATCTTATCGACTACGGCTTTGCTGTAAAGATGACAAGAGAAACTGACCAGGATTACAACTTAGCACTTGAAGACAGAGGTCTTATGGCTAAGGGTGCTGACTTCCTGCTCTCGCTGCACTCAAATGCAGGCGGCTCGTCTGCGCAGGCGGTATACGCATACTGCTGCATAGACGGCTCGGTAAACTACCTGGGACTTATGCTCTCGGAGGCAGTCGCAAACACTATGGGCGTGCCTGACGGCGGTGTCGTAAACCTTGTGGGCGACGACGGACGTGACTACTACTGCGTACTGAGAAATGCAAAGAAGGTAGGAGTTTCGAGCATAATGGTAGAGCATTCTTATCACACGAATGATTATTCAAGAAAATGGCTGCTAAATTCAAGCAATCTCAAAAAGCTCGCAAAGGCTGAGGCTGATGTTTTAGCTAAGTATTTCGGGCTGGCGTAAATAAATGATGATGCTTTCCCTGTTCGCAAGAGCAGGGAATAGTATTATTGCTCCCCCGATAAGATCTTGGATTTTTCTTAATTGGCGGAGCAATAGGAGGACATATGACAGACAAAAGCAAAACAGTAAGAGAGTGCATAAAAACAAAATACCATGACAGCATATGGCAGCCATTTTTAATGGCGCTTGAACGTTATCATCTGATAGAGGACGGCGACAGGATAGGGGTGTGCATATCGGGAGGAAAGGACTCTATGCTGCTCGCGGTACTGTTTGATATGCTGTCTTACGAGGGGATATATGACATTACAGTCAGAAACATCGTTATGGACCCCGGCTACAACTCAGACAACAGGCTGATGATAGAGGAAAACCTAAAAACACTCGGGCTTGAAGCGGATATTTTTGAAACGCAGATATTTGACAGCGTTGTGAATGTAAAGAACAACCCCTGCTACCTATGTGCAAGAATGAGGAGAGGGCATTTATACAAAAACGCACAGGACAGAGGGTGCAACAAGATAGCGCTCGGGCATCACTATGATGATGCGGTGGAAACGATACTTATGTCGATGCTTATGAGCGGTCAGACAAGGACGATGATGCCGAAGGTGGACAGCGAGAATTTTGAGGGTATGCAGCTTATACGGCCGTTATACTTAGTGGGGGAGAACGACATAATAAGCTGGCGTGAGAAAAATGAACTGAGGTTTTTAGCCTGCGCCTGCCGGTTTACCGAGGAGGTGGAAAGGCAGGACAGCGAGACTGTTTCCAAACGCCGTGAGGTGAAGGAGCTTATCCGAAGGCTTGAAGGCAAGATACCTGATGTGAAGGAAAATATTTTTAAAAGTGTAGAGAATGTTGACGTCAGCAGGCTTTTTAGTCTGAAAAAGAAATAAAGTATTTAACTGCTTGACAATTCCTTAAAAATGTTGTAAAATAATATTAACAAGCTATTTGCTGCAAAGGAGGTATGCAACATGGATGCTAAGGAAATGTTTGAAAGGATAAAAAACAGGATACTGGACATGGGAATGGACGACTATTTTCCGCTTATGAGAAAATACAGCACCGATGACCCGAAGGAGCTTTGCATTATGGTGGGGCTCTATCTGGCGGCTGCCATTCTCGGAGTGATGATCATTTTCGGGCTTGGCTGGATACCGTTTATCGGGGTGCTGTTCAAGATAATATCCTTTGTTGTGATAATTTATTCTGTGGTGGGGATATTTGCAGCACTTCTGACGTTTTTAAAGTACAATTAGATATATTTTGTATCGTCCGCAAGCCGGGCGATACTTTTTTTATATGGAGGGATATTTTTTGAAAGAGTACAGAAAAACGTACCTTAAATCGTTGACAAAAATTCTTATCCGTGATAGAATAAAAAAAGATACTGAAAGCGAGGGAGCAATATGAGTTTAGAGATACTTTCACAGATAACAGACAGATGTATACAGGCGCATGAGGAAACAGGCGCTGCGGTGGTCATCACCAAAGACGGCAGGGAGGTATTCTCCACCGCTGCCGGGTATGCGGATAAGGAGAACCATGTGCCGTTTAAGACAGACACCATATGCAGGGCGTTTTCATGCAGCAAGGTGTCAACTGCCGTGGCGTGCATGATACTTATTACAGAGGGCAGGCTCGACACGGGGTGGAATGTTGAATGGCTGATACCGGAGTTCGGGGCGGCGCATTACATTCGTGACGGGAAAAGGCTCGAAAGTCCTCCTGTAAAGATAAGAGATCTTCTCAACATGACCTCGGGTGCTGCCTACCCCGGCGACGGGCATGAGGGAGCTGAGGGGACGAACGATGCGTGGTATCAGCTCGATGAGAGCATAAAGGCAGGCAGGTCGATGACTACGCAGCAGTTTGCAGCGCTTATCGGCAGGCAGCCGCTGATGTTCCCGGCAGGGCAGGAGTGGATGTACGGCTCATCTGCTGACATACTCGGGGCGGTCATTGAAAAGTGCGCTGATATGCCGCTTGCGGAGTTTATGAAAAAGCGCATCTTTGAGCCGCTTGGCATGGAGGACACGGCGTTTTACTGCCCAGCTGACAAGCGTGAGCGTCTGGCGGTGCTTTATGAAGGTGCCGGAGAAGCGCCAAAAAAAGCCGGGTATGTCAATCTTTGCATATACGACTATGACAGCGAGCCTGCGTTTGCATCGGGCGGCGCAGGGCTGTTCTCGACGGCAAGCGATTATGCAAAGCTGGGGGCAGAGCTATCCTCCGGCGGCGGAGTGTTGAGCCGTGCGGCGGTGGACTTTTTAAGGACGAACGGGCTTGATGATACACAGCGCAGGACGTTTGACTGGGACGCTGTAAGGGGCTTTGGCTACGGAAATCTTGTAAGAGTTTTAGAGGACAGAAACGCCGCAGGGCTGCTTGCACCGGAAGGCTCGTTCGGCTGGGACGGCTGGACGGGAACGTATCTGTTATGCTCGCCGGAGAGCGGCATCTCGGTGACGGTATTTACTCAGCGCTGCGGTGCAGGAACGACACAGCTTGCAAGAAACATCGTCAATGCGGCGTTTGCTAAGCTATGAGTTTTTAAAAAGCTCATAAAACAGGAGTTGAGAAAAATGAAATTTATACACCTTTCAGATCTGCACCTCGGGAAAAAGCTCAAGGAGTTCTCATTGCTTGAGGACCAGAGGTACATACTCTCACAGATAGTTGATATAGTCGGTGATAACAAGTCTGACTGTGTTTTTATCGCAGGAGATGTTTACGACAAGAGCGTGCCGCCGGCTGATGCGGTGACGATGTTTGATGACTTTCTGGTCGCTCTCAGGGAGCGGACGGAGAATATCTTCATAATAAGCGGAAACCATGACTCTATGGAGAGGATAGCCTTCGGGTCGAGGTTCTTTGACAGGAGCGGTGTGCATTTTTCCCCTGTATTTGACGGAACGCTCAGGCGATATACTGTAAATGATGAGTACGGCGAGGTCGGTATATATATGCTGCCGTATTTAAGACCTGCGAACATAAGGCATTTATTTCCTGACAGGGAGATAAACAGCTACACTGATGCGGTGACGGCTGCGATAGATGCGGCAGACATCGACTACTCGGGAAGGAACATTCTGCTGTCACATCAGTTTGTGACGGGCGGTGTCACCTGCGACTCTGAGCAGCTGGTGGTGGGCGGACTTGAAAATGTTGACGGCAGCGCCTACGACGGGTTTGATTATGTAGCACTCGGGCATCTGCACGGGGGGCAGGATATTTCGGCGACTATGCGCTACTGCGGCACGCCGCTGAAATACTCACTCTCTGAGTGTAAACACAAAAAGAGCGTCACTATCGGCACTATCGGCAAAAAGGGCGAGCTTGACATAGACAAAGCAGAGCTTGTGCCGATGCGTGATCTGCGTGAGGAAACAGGCAGCTTTGAGGAATTCATCAAGGGCGGGAGCGATGATTACATAAGCATCATCCTGACAGATGAGGTAAGAGTGCCGGAGGCGTTTTCAAGGCTCAGGCAAAAGTACCAAAATCTATTAAAGACTGACTATGTGAGCAGGGCAGCCTTTGGCACTGATGACAAAGAGATCATAAGGACGAAGGACAAAGCACCTGTCGAGATATTCAGCGGACTGTTTGAAAAGATGAACGGCAAACAAATGACTGAGCAGCAGCAAAAGACTGTCAGCACGCTCATAGAGAGGATATGGAGGGAGAGCGAATGAGACCGGTACGACTTGTAATGGCAGGGTTTGGTCCGTACATAAAGCCGACAGAGATAGATTTTGACAAGCTCGGCAGCGGTGTATATCTTATCTGCGGTGACACAGGAGCCGGAAAGACCACTATATTCGATGCGATGACGTATGCTTTATACGGAAGCACCTCGGGGTCGAACAGATCCCCTGAATCAATGCGCTCGAAGTATGCTGCAAATGATGAGAAAACGTATGTGGAATTCACATTTACGATAGGCACAAAGACGTACACGGTGATAAGAAACCCTTCATACAGGAGAGCGTCAAAGCGTGGCGGCGGCGAGACCGACGAGAAGGCATCTGCAACGCTGATATTGCCGGACGGCACACAGAAGGGCGGCATATCCCAGGTAAATGAGATCATTACTAATGACATAATGAAGATCTCCCGTGATGAATTCATACAGATAGCTATGATAGCGCAGGGGGAGTTTTTAAAGCTGCTCAATGCCGGCACGGAGGAAAGAAGAAAGATATTCAGCATTCTTTTCAAGACGCAGAATTTTGAAAAGCTGAGCTTAGAGCTTGCATCACTTACAAGTCAGGCAAAGGGCAAAGTCAGAGAGCTTGAAACGGTGAGAGATCATCTGCTCAGGTCGCTTTCGTTTGAAGATGAGAGCTTGAAGGCTGATATGGCAGCTGACGGAAAGTATGATGATGAAAAGACAGACAGCACCATAGCACAAATGATAGAGACTGACAAAAAGGCGCTCACATCGCTTGAAGAAAAGTCGGGCGAGCTTAAAAAGCAGCAGGACGCTCTGTCGGCAAGGCTTGAGGACGCAAAGAAATGCGCAGAGCTTGTAAAGGCACGCAGTGCATTATTACAGGACAAGGACAAGTGCGAAAAGGCGTTAGGTGTCTGTCAGCAGAAAAAGGCAGGCGCAGCAGAGCTTTTAAAAAAGGCGGAGAGCTTTCGTGAGCGGGCAGCAAAGACGGAGGCGGACTTTGCAAGCTACAAAGAGCTTGAAAGGCTCAGAGATGAACACGCAAAGGCTCAGCTCGATGTCAAAAGGACTGAAGAGCTTTTGAAGAAAAATGATGAGATGCTAGGTAATAACAAGCAAAGGTCACAGGCGCTCACGGCTCAGGCTCAGGAGCTTGAGGGGGCGCAGGAGCGGCTCAATAAGTACATGATAGAGCGTGAAAAGCTCTCGCATGAAAAGGAGCTTGTTGATAATATCAGGCGTGGGTACTTTGATCTTTTTTCAGCTCAGGAGAAGCTCTCGCAGCTTAAAAAAAGCACGCAGGGAATGTCGTCACGGGCAGAGAGCATGGAGAAGCAGATGGCACAGCTTGATGACATATCAAAGCAGTTAAAGGCGGCTGAAAAGGAGCTGTCTGACAACAAGCTCGAAGTTAATAACGCAGTGCATGACATAGATGATATATTAAAGCGCAGGCGTGAGGTGGGCTCGCTCAGCACCCAGGTGCAGGAGCTTGAAAAGGCAGAGGAGCTTTATGACAAGGCAAAGCTGAGCTACAAGGGCAAGGCAGAGCTTTACACAAAAGCGCAGAGAGAGTATGAAAGTGCATACACTTCGTATCTTGATTCTATCGCAGGGGTGCTGGCAAGCGAAATAAACGAGGGAGAGCCATGCCCGGTATGCGGTTCGGTCCATCACCCGAACAAGGCGGTGCTGCACGAGGGTGCGCCCACAAAGGAACAGGTAGACAGTCTGCAAAAGTCTGTACAGGATGCAAACGAGCAGATGCAAAGGGCAGGCACGGCAGCAAATGAGCTTGGCGGAAAGGTCAACACTCTGAGGCAGACGGTCGGGGAGTATGCAGGCAGGCTGTTCGGAAGTGATGACGTTATCATCGGTGATAATATAAAGCAGGAGCTGTACGGGCTTGATGATAAGTATGCAGCAGCAATGCACTGCAAAGAGGAGCTTGACAGGAAAGCGCAGGAGCTTGAAAACAGCAGGCAGCAGCTGACGGCAAAGCAGGACAAGCTGACAAAAGCATCACAGCAGCTAAGTGAGCTTAAAAAGGAGCTTGATGACAAGACCCAGGAGATAAAAAAGCAGGAGGGCAGCAGCGAGCAGCAGAGAAAGATCGTATCAAAGCAGCTTGAAGAGATGTTTGGCATTGGCGAGATCGGTGGTGCTGATAAGCTGATAGCTGCACGGGCAGGAGAGCTTGATGAAAGGATAAGCGAGAATGAAAAAAGCATAGCTCTTGCAGGCAGGCAGAAAGAGCAGGCAGAGAAAACAGCTGTGATGCTTGGTGAGCTGAAAAAGGAGGCTGAAAGGCTGAGCGATGAGTCAGGAAAGCAAAGAGTCTCTGCGGCAGCAGGGAAGGAAAAGCTCACTCAGCTTTCGGGGCAGGCAGAAAAGCTATCGGGCAGGCTTGAATTTGAAAGCCTTGAAAAGGCAAGGCGATACAGCGAGAATGCACGCAGGCAGGCAGCTGACATAATAAAGGACACCGAAAACACCGACAGGGAATTATCCGGGTGTGAGAAGGAGCTTGCAAAGGTGAGCGGCAGCATACAGAGCCTTGATTCGCAGATAAAGGCTTTTGACGGGCTGACACCTGAAAAGGACAGGCAGGAGCTTGATGAGCTGCAAAGCGAGCAGAAAAAGGTGAGCGGCGAGCGTGACAGGGTAAAAGAGCGCATGAACATCAACAGCCGCACGCTCATATCATTAAGAGAGAACTGGGAGGACTGCAAAAAAGCACAGGAGGACTACGCACAGTACAAGGAGCTTAGCGAAACGGCAGGAGGGAATATCTCGGGTGCAGAAAAGCTGTCGCTCGAAGCGTATGTACAGGCGGAGTATTTTGACAACATTCTTGCAAGGGCGAACGAGCGGCTTTATCATATGTCGGACGGCAAGTACACTCTGCGCCGCAGCAAGGCGGAAACCAGGCAGGGCAAGACAGGGCTTGACCTTGATGTGACAGATCACAGGAACGGATCGCAAAGAAGTGTAAAGACGCTCTCGGGCGGTGAGTCGTTCATGGCGTCATTGTCGCTGGCACTGGGGCTTTCCGAGGAGATACAGGAAAACGCAGGCGGCATAAGGCTCGATTCGATGTTTATTGATGAGGGCTTCGGCACACTTGATGAATCATCGCTCGAGCTTGCGGTCGAAGTGCTTGAAGGCTTATCTCAGGGAGAGCGCTCGGTAGGCGTCATCTCACACGTTGCCGATCTCAGGCAGAGGATAGCTCATCAGATAAGAGTCACAAAGCAGCCTTCGGGCGGCAGCAGTGCGGTGGCAGAATAAGGTATAGGCAACACCGCACAACCACCGGCATATGCCTTTGTATGCCATCTACTTGCATATTTTCCATCATATCGCCCAAATTTACCTTGAAATACGACAGTATTCCTGCGGTAAATTTAGGCAATCTGACGATAAATCTGACTGCGTATCTGGCATACAATGGTTGTGCGGTGTTGCCATAAAAAATGCGGCAGAGATGAAACTCTCTGCCGCTGATATTTTTGGTCATCATTCCATGCCTTTGAGTACCTCGACCATGTCTATCTTCTTTATACGCCGGTCAAACATAAAGCCTACAAGTATCGACACTGCCATTACGAACGCCGCTGCCAACAGATAGGTGGAGGGTTTGATATAGCAGGGCCAGTCGATAGCGTCGCCATTTGAATCCATCATTCCCTGGAGCGGCGCTCTGCCTACCGGGATACCGAGCAGCACGCCTATGACAGACAGCCACAGGTTCTGCGTGGAGATGAGCTTTCTGACTGCTGATGTACGGAAGCCCAGCACTTTGAGTGTTGCAAATTCCTTTTCACGCTCGTTGAAGGACAGATTGCCCGAATTATACAAAACAACGATTATCAGCATACTTGCAAAGAACACCATGAAGTAAACGAGGATATCCATGACCTCCATGCTTTTGTCAAAGGCAGCCTGAAGATCCTTCATGCTGTGGACGGCACTGACATAGTCGTTATCCGCAGCATCGGTGCAGTCGTTCTTTGTGACGAGCATTGACGGGGCAAACTGCATACCTGCTGCCTCATAGTCTTCTCTGAGCATCGTGATACCTGTGATAGAGGGGTGGCGTGAGATAACGCCTATCTCTGCTTTTTTCCAGCTGCTGTCAGAAGTCGTCTTCCAGTAGACCGTGTCGCCGACTTCAAGGGATAGCTTATCCGCCTGCTTCATAGTAAGAGCGACTGTGCCTTTTTTTATCTGCGCTATATCAAG
Organism: Ruminococcus sp.; assembly: GCA_017470535.1. Classification (GTDB taxonomy): domain Bacteria; phylum Bacillota; class Clostridia; order Oscillospirales; family Ruminococcaceae; genus NK3A76. The sequence goes on from JAFUYP010000074.1 coordinate 19,480, forward strand.
CTCTCTGTCGGACACACGGAAAAAACCTTTGCCCTCGGTGACGGAGAGCTTGCAGCTGAGTATATCGTCGGAGGTCGGGCGGCTGCTTGCAGCTATCGAGATAAGCTCGGCTGATACAAGCTCGCCGCCGTACTTTTCTTCAAGCTGCTGCGCCTGCTCAGGAGTACAGCCGTCTGTAAGCAGTGCCTGATAGCTGTAATTCTGTATATCGTCAAAATACCACTCTCTTACATGATCGAGAGTATCATATGCGCCAAGACCCATTACCATGAGTATCATGCCCATCATCGTGCCGAAGATGCCCATTACCGCACGCAGCTTTGAGCGTGTTATATCACGCAGGTCATATCTTGCAGTGAAGCTGAGCTTGTTCCAGAAGGGGAGATGCTCGAAGATACAGGGCTTTGATCCCTTTGCAGCCGCAGGACGCAGCGCCTCGGAGGGGTGTATTTTAAGTATCTGACGGCAGCTTAAAAATGCTGCGAACGCACAGATCAAAACTATCACGACACAGAGGATAATGCTCTTTATATCGAACCCTGCGATCCAGCCCGGTACGGAGTAGTACTGATCGCCGAACATATCGACCATGATCGCTCCGAGGGTCTTTAAGCCCAGCACCACGCCGACAATACAGCCAAGTGCCGAGAGCAGCACACTGAAGCTGATATAGTGAATGATTATCCTGCCACGTTTCATGCCGAGGGCGTTGAGCGTGCCTATCTGCGTGCGCTGCTGTGACACCATACGCTTCATGGTGGTGGTGATGACAAGCAGGGCGATAGATACGAACACCGCCGAGAATACATATGAAAAGCCGTCATGCTGGTTAAGCTCATCGGTCAGGCGGTTATAGCCGTCGATACTTTTTCTGTCGGCTAAGAAGGCATAGCTGCCGTCAAGGGCTGAGGATATGTCGTCCTCTATTTTAAGAGGGTCGCCGTCACAGGTGAAGAGTATCTCGTTATAAACTCTCAGCTCCTGCGGCAGCACGTCGGCAGACATATATGCAAAGCCTATATTATGGTAGTCTGTGTCGGCATCGGTAGATGCGCAGGCAAATTCATACTCGGGCGTTATGATAAGCCCACGGATAGTTTTGGTGATGCTCTGACCTGCGACGTTTGATGTGAAGCTGTCACCCGGTTTAAGCCCCCACGCATCTGCAAATCTGTAAAAGAGCCACACACCGTCTGTATCTGACGGGTCAAAATCACTGCCGCTCATGGTATATGGCTTGGTGACTGAAAGGTCATTCTCAAAAAAGCAGTAAAGCTCGGCGGTATGGTATTTCTCATCTGCCTTGCCAAGTATCTCTGTTCTGAGCTGGACGTCACTAACTTTATCTATTGCCTTTACAGCATCAGACTGTGTCTTGTCAAAGGAAGCGCCGTATATCCAGCCGTCTGAAAAGTTAGTGGCGTTATTGAACTCTTCACGGGCGCTGCCGCCGCCTATGACGTTTGCCTGAAAGCCTGTATAGCACCACATCGCCACCGCTGAGAGAATGAATACCGAAAGGAACTGCGCAAGGTTATGTTTAATATCACGCAGCATTTTACGTTTAAGCATACTGCGCCCCCTTACCATTCGATGTCGTGGACGGACAAGGGAGTTTCATTTTGTTTTATCGACTTTATCTTGCCGTTTCGCATATGTATGACCTTATTGGCACATTTGGCAATATCGGCGTTATGTGTGACAAGTATCACCGTGCTGCCGTTTTCGGTAGAGAGCTTTTGCAGCATATCAAGCACTATAAGACCCGTTTCCGAATCAAGCGCACCTGTCGGCTCATCGCCGAGGATCAAAGCAGGGTCCTTTGCAAGTGCCCTTGCGATAGACACCCTCTGCTGCTGACCGCCCGACATCTGGGAGGGGAATTTCTTTTTCTGGTCTGCAAGCCCTACACGCTCGAGCATTTCGTCAGCACTGAGGGCAGTTTTTTTAATATCCCCGACAAGGGCGACATTCTCATATGCCGTCAGGCTCGGAAGAAGATTATAAAACTGGAATATAAAGCCTATCGTCTGCGCCCTGTAATCGGAAAGCTGCTTGTCGTTCATATCGGAAACCGTCTTGCCGTCTACGATGACGCTGCCGCTTGTCGGCTTATCCATTCCGCCGAGCATATTCAGCACGGTGGATTTCCCTGCACCCGAGCGCCCGAGTATCACTACGAATTCGCCCTTGTCTATCGTAAAGCTCACATGATCGACCGCCGTCTGTGCGCCGTCGCCTTTGCCGAATACTCTTACAACATCTTTAAATTCTACTGCTGTCTGTGACATCTGTAATCCCCCTTTATTTGAGTTAGCTAAAACTAACTATTTTTATTATAGCACCCTGCAAGCTCTTTGTCAATGATTTTGGGGGCGGTGCATTGAAAATTACCTAAAACGATTTCGGATTTTGCGCCGCAATTGGTAAAACTTACAAAAATTGTTTTTGGTATTGACAAAGTGACGTAAATGCGCTATTATTAGTATAGAGTTAGCTTTAACTAACTGATAACATCAAGGGGGCAGCAGTTATGTTTCTTGAAATAAACAGCATCAAAAAGAGCTTCGGCGAAGGGGAAAGCAAGGTCGAGGTGCTAAAAGGAATAGATGCGCAGATAGAAAAAGGAGAATTCTGCGTATTGCTCGGACCTTCCGGCTCGGGCAAATCGACACTTTTAAATATCATCGGCGGCATCGACTCGGCGGATTCCGGCTTTATAAGTGTCGGCGGCGAAAAGATGAGCGACATGAATGAAAAGTCACTGACACTTTACAGAAGAAAGCATTTGGGGTACATATTCCAGATGTACAATCTCATTCCTAATCTTAACATAAAGGAAAACATCGAGGTTGGTGCGTATCTGAGTGACTCGCCGCTCGATGTGGATGAGCTTTTAAAGGCTCTCGGGCTGTACGAACACAGGCACAAGCTGCCTAACCAGCTCTCCGGCGGTCAGCAGCAGAGGACGGCTATCGGCAGAGCGGTGGTAAAGAATCCCGATATACTGCTTTGTGACGAGCCGACAGGTGCGCTTGACTACAAGACCTCAAAGGAGATACTCGGCATCATAAGCGACCTCAACCAGAAATACGGCTCTACCGTTGTAATGGTAACTCACAACGACGCTATAAAGAATATGGCAGACCGTGTTATCAGACTTCGTGACGGAATGATAAGAAAGAATTACTTGAATGAGAGCAAGCTCACGGCAGAGGAACTTGACTGGTAAGGGGCAGAAGAAAATGAAAAATCCACTTAACAAAAGGCTGCCGAGGGAGCTTAAAGGCGAATGGCACAAGTATTTTATAATATTTCTGTTTTTCGTGCTTACGATATCGGCGGTATCGGGCTTTCTTGTGTCGGACAACAGCTTACAGAAGTCAAACGAGGAAAGTTTTGAAAAATACAAGATAGAGGACGGAAATTTTGAGTATTCAGCTAAGCCTGAGAGCAGCGTTTTAGAAACTATTGAAAAAGACGGCAAGATAAAGTTGTATGAGAATTTCTACAAGGAAGAGGCTGTACAGAGCTTTGAGGACTCGACATTCAGAGTATTTGCCGACAGGACACAGATAGACCTGATAGATGTTCTTGAGGGTGAAAAGCCGTCAGCTGATGATGAGCTTGGCATCGACAGGCTGTTTGCAAAAAACCACGACCTGAAAATAGGCTCGACTATAAAATTTGCAGACAAGGAATACAAGATAACAGGCATAGTTGCGCTGTCTGACTATTCTACGCTTTTCCAGAGCCCGTCGGATATGATGTTTGACAACGACAAGTTCGGTGTCGGCATCGTGACACAGGAGAGCTTTGATGCGATAAGGGAAGATCATCTGCATTACAATTACAGCTACTTCTACAACGACCGCCCCGACAAGGACGACGAAAAGGAAGGAAAGGAAAAGGCTGAGGAGCTTATAAAGGTACTTTCCGCAAACGGGGAGCTTGAAGAGTTTATCCCGGCGTTTTCAAATCAGGCGATACATTTTGCGTCTGATGACTTCGGCGGCGACGAGAGAATGATAACGGCGTTTTTGTACATCGTTGTGGTGATACTGGCATTCGTATTCTCTATCACAATATCTAACACTATCACAAAGGAAGCCTCGACTATCGGTGTTCTCAGAGCATCGGGCTACACAAGGGGCGAGATGATAAGGCATTACATGGTGATACCGATGCTGTCGCTCTTAGCAGGTGCGATAGTCGGCAATATCTTAGGCTACACGGTACTAAACGATGTTTTCGCACAGGCTTACCTTGCAAGCTATTCGCTCGTAAGCTATGAGATAGTATTCACGCCTAACGCATTCGTAAGGACGACTGTTATACCGTTTGTGCTTATGTTCCTTATAAATCTCATTATGCTTTCGGTAAAGCTGAAACTGTCGCCGCTTCGCTTCCTCAGGCACGATCTGAAGAAAAAGCAGAAGAAAAAGGCATTCAGGCTCAACACGAAGCTGCCGATAATGCTAAGGTTCAGGCTGCGTGTGATATTCCAGAACGCACCCAACTATGTGACCATTTTCATAGGCGTCATATTTGCGGAGTTCATACTGATGTTCAGTCTTATCTTCAAGCCGATGCTGCTGAAATTTGAGGACAACACGACGGATAATCTGCTTGCAAGCTATCAGTACATACTCAAAGCCCCCGTCCCGACCGAGACCGAGGGCGCTGAGAGCTGCATAACTGCGAGCTTGCAGACGATAGGCGAAAAGACAGGCAACAAGGACGAGGACGTAACGCTCTACGGTGTGGAGCCAAAGAGCAAGTATGTTACCCTCACATCTGAAAAGGGCAAGGTGGATATTTCCACCGCATACCACAAAAAATACTTAGTTGACATAGGCGACACGATAGAGCTTAAAGACAAATACTCCGACAAGACCTACAAATTCGAGGTCGGCGGATATTATGACTATCCTGCTATAATCGCAGTATTCATGGACAAGAGTATGCTGGGCGAAACGCTTGACTTCGAGGACGGGTACTTTAACTGCTACCTGACCAACAACGAGATCACGGACATAGAAGAAAAATTCATCGCCACACGCATCACCGAGACAGAGCTTACAAAGACCTCACGTCAGCTGATAAGGTCTATGGGAAGCATGATGTTCATATTCACATTCTTCGGAACTGTGATATTCATTCTTGTCATATTCCTGCTTGCAAAAATAATCATTGAGAAAAACACACAGTCTATCTCGATGACAAAGATACTCGGCTACGACACGGGCGAGATAAACTCGCTTTACATACACTCTACCACGATAGTTACCATAATATCGCTCCTGCTTGGCATAGTTATCTGCGACAGGACGCTTGATGCGGTAATGTTCCAGGTGTTCAAGGGCTATTCCGGCTGGTTTGAATACACTATGCCGATAGAGGTAGTATTCAAGACGTTAGGGCTTGGTATAGGCACATACCTGATAGTAGTGCTGATACTGAGCAGGAAGGTCAAGCGCATACCGCTTGACGAAGCGCTCAAGAACGTTGAATAAGCAAATGTCTTCATAATTTTTTATCCTCACTTAAAATCCCCCCTGTTCCTAAATTACAACTCCGGGAACAGGGGGGATCGCTTTTTAGTGGCAAAGGGGGATCTGCAAGCAGACGGCGTACAAAGGCTTTGCCCGGTGAGCCGGCGATGCTACCTTTATTTAGTAGCACCAAATCCAAGTATCTGGAAGCTCTTTTCCTCATCGCCCGGTATCGCAGAAATGCTTATCTCGTATTCCTGCTCGGTGTCGGACGTGGCTATCTGTGCTACCACAGGCCCGCCCCAGCCGTTTGCCTTGACAGCGTTTACAAGTGTGCTGTCCTCATCACCGCTTGAATTTTTTGCGATAACTTCGACTGTTGCGTAGTTTCCGCCGCCGACCTCCTTATAGATCATAAAGAGGTTCTTGCCCTTTATCGTAAACTTTATCGGGTCGTTGCCCGTCTTGACGTGCCGCCAGCCGTTTGAGAAGCTCGCTACATCTGTGTCGCCGAGCTTCCAGCTGCCAAGATCATCTGCCGTGAGCTTGTCGCCCTCGACCATTTCAGCGCCATAGCTTATAAGGAAATTTTTAGGCTCTGCCGGCAGGGTGTACGCATCAGACTGCTGATCGACAACAGTTTTGAAGTAATTATCTATCATTTTAGCTACCAGCTTGTGACCCTCGGGATTGGGGTGGGCTTCGTCATTTGAGAAGTCCTCCCATTTGAGCCTGTTATTTTCAAACAAGAACCTTAAAGCATCGCAGTACGAGATCATCGGCAGGTCGTAGTATGTGCCTATCTCCTTCATGTAATCCTGTGCGGAGTAGTCGTCCTTTGTTACCGAGAAGAGCAGCACGACCGCTATATCACGTTCGAGCAGCGTCCTGATGATGCTTTCATACGCCTCCTGATATGTAAAGTCAGTGCCGTCGTTGACCGCATACTCAACAAACACTATATCAGGCTCGCTCGGCAGCAGGTCACGCCCCATTCTGAGTATGCCGAGCCTTGACGGAGTACCGCTGAGTCCTGCGTTGCAGTATTTTACATTGTCGCCCTTGCCGTACATCTCCTTAAAGGAATTATATGTCAGTGACGCATAGCATTCATCGGGCTTGACTGTATACCCCTCGGTTATAGAGCCGCCTAAGTAGCCTATCGTTATCTCCTCGCCTGCCTGTGCTTTGGCGATCTTGTCTTTTATAAGGCTTGTGTTGCCGTAGCTTACGAGCGACTTTTCAAGCATAGCCGTCTCCCATTCCTCATCGGTCGTGGGGGCAGCTGCCTGCGAGTCAGAAGATGACGCAGTATCCTGTGACGAGCCGTCAGATGACGACGAGCTGTCAGAGCAGCCGAAAGCCGAAAGTGCGAGTGTAAGTGACAGTATTGCAGCGATAGTTCTTTTTATCATAAGTGTAGTCCTTTCATAGTCAGTATTTAGCACGGTAGAGCCTGCCCTCCAAGCCTAACGGCTTTTTGTCGGTTATCTCACCGGGAGCGAGGTTTTCGTATTCCTTTTCACACATATTCACTCTGGCATCTATATTGTCGATAAAATGCAGAACAAACGCCTCCGGTATCGCAGGCGGCACGACTGCGCCCCACTCCTGTCTGCCGTGGTGGGAAAGTATCATATGCGTGAGCAGCTTTACCTTTTCCATGCTGTAATTGCCGTTTTCGGCGGTGCGCTTGATAAGCGCCGCCCCCATATGCAGATGTCCGAACAGCACCCCCGTCGAGGAATAATCCGCATCGCCCATTTTGTGAGTGTTATACTCCCACATCTTGCCTATGTCGTGAAGTGCCGCACCGCATATGAGCAGCTCACGGTCAAGGTTGGTGTAAACGCCGCTCAGAGCATCGGCGCTCTTTACCATGCGGTAGGTGTGGTATACAAGTCCGCCTATGAAATTATGGTGCATACCCACAGCGGCAGTCGATCTTATGAATTTGTCGTGGTTGTCAGTCAGAAGATCCTCTGTCAGCTTTGCTATCGGCGTTACCGTTTCACCGAGGTCGTCTGCTGATGACCTGACAAGCTCTATTATCTCCTCAAACATCTTCTGCCTGTCGAGCGGCGCAGACCTTGCAAAATCGTCCGCCGATGCCGTGCTGTCAGAGCAGATATGTATATCGGACACTAAAAAGCTCTTTGAATTATTGAACGTCTGTACCTTTAATGTCACGTCGGCGACAGTATATTTTTCGATGCCCATTTTGCAGAGCTTTTCAAGGTCGGTGTCGAACATCACGATATTCTCCTGCGAAAAGCCGTCAGAAAACGTAAAGCGCACAAACGGCTTTTTGCCGTCCTTTTTGACCTCTTCAAGTGACAGCACGAGCAGAGGCCTTGTAAGCTCTGTGCCTATCTGCGCCTGAGAAAATCTTATATAGTCATTTTTATTCATCAGTTTCACTCCTATTTATGGGATAATTTCAGTATATCATATTTTTGATAAAAATACAAGTGCCGCACTTGAAAAAAATGTCTAAGTGTGCTATAATAATATAAATATACATTAATTCCGGAGAAAAGACATGAAAAATAAAGAACACTCACGTCCCAGTATAAAAAAAATACAGCATATCCAGACAGCTATGATAATAGGGTATGCCCTTATAGTTATACTGGCAGTCGCAGTTGTTTCGCAGCTGGCGGTCAGAAAGACGGATACTGTACTTAAATCCAAGGTCACATCGCTCACATCTTCGCTCGGCGTACAGATGAAGCTCAATCTTGACAGCTATATCTCACGAATGGAAACTATTGCGACCCTTGCGTTCGGTGAACCAAGCTCATACACCTATGATGCCACCGACCCGAACAATGATGAATTTGAAGCTATCAATACCGAAAAGCTCATATCCGACAAGCTGTACAGCCTGTGTATCATGGAAAACTTCGTAGACTACGGCATAGTGTATCGCAACAACCGTACAGTCGGCAAGATCTCAAATGCAACGTCGTCTTTGTTCGGTGAGAATATCTATTCAGAGCTTAGCTCCATGATAACACGCACAAGGACTAATGACGGCTGGGCAACAGGGTATGGCAATGACTTTAGGCACATCTACTATGTCAAGAAGGTACACGAGAATGCGCTTATCGTAATATCCTTCTATGCAAACGAGCTTGACTCGGTATTTGACAACCCCGAAACACTCAGCGACATGGAGATAGAGCTTGTCAATCAGGACTACAATATCCTCTATTCCAAGAGCGGCAGCGAGGTAGGCGACAGGCTGTCAGATGATATCATAGACAGGATAAAGGGCAGAGGCTCGGCTACGATCATGGACGATGAATACCTTATATCGGTAAACACCTGCGATGACTGGTATGTGGTATGCTCTATCCCGACGGCACTTATACTGAGCGAAAAAAACGAGATGAAGTTTTTCATATACTTAGCAGCAGTCATTGCTGCGGCTGCGGCTGTCGTTATCGGGTGGATATTATCCTACCGCATAACAAAGCCCGTAAAGCAGACAGTCACAAATCTTGATACAAAGGCAAGGATAGACCAGCTGACAGGTATATTCAACAAAAAGTCATTTGAGGAATACGCTCACGAACGGCTCGACAATGATGACAACACCTCAGCCTGCGCTATGGTGATACTTGATATTGACGACTTCAAGTCGGTAAACGACACGCTCGGTCACGCCTTCGGTGACATAGTGCTTGCAAGAACGGGCAGTATGCTGAGAACGACCTTCTCCGGTGAGGACTACGTCGGCAGGATAGGCGGCGACGAATTCTGTGTGCTTGTAAATCACACAGACGATGGTATGGACATAAAGGACTATGTAAGGGGAAAATGCGAGCAGCTCTGCCGGATGTTTGACAGCAACTACACCGGCGAGAATAATGATTACAAGGTGTCTGCGAGCATAGGCGCTGCATTCTCACCGCAGGACGGCAGGGGGTTTGATGATATGTATTCAGCCTGTGATAAGGCACTTTATATCTCAAAGCGCTCGGGCAAGGACACATACACGTTTTTTGAAAACATCTCCGAAAGCGAGGGAGCAAAGTGATAAAAAGAATCGCAGCACTCACGGCGGCTGTCCTGACAGGGCTTTTATGCTCCTGCGGCGAGCAGTCGGTCGTTGAATCACAGACAGAGCAGGTGACTATCACTCTGTCATGGTGGGGCAACGATGCAAGAAACGAATATACACTTAAAGCTGTCAAGCGCTTTGAAGAGGCTCACCCCGAGATAAAGGTAAAATGCTCATACTCCGAATGGTCGGGGTACGAAGCAAGAAGCAGGGTGCAGATGTTCTCCGGCACGGAGGCTGACGTTATGCAGATAAATGTCGGCTGGCTGAGCGAATACTCCCCTGACGGCTCAGGGTACTATGACCTTGACAAGCTGTCTGATACGGTCGATCTGTCAAATTTCAGTGACGATATGCTCGAATACGGCAGGAGGGGCGAGCCGGAAAGCACGCTCAATGCCGTCCCGATAGCTATGAACGCACAGACTGTCTATATAAACAAGACTATCTATGACAAGTACGGGCTTGATGTGCCGACACATTGGGAGGACTTCTTTGAAGCCGCAAAGGTCATGAGCAAGGACGGCGTGTATCCGCTTGCGGCGGCTGACAAGCCTATGTGGCTCTACTGTGTCGCATACGGCGAGCAGGTGAGCGGCAAGAAGTTCTTTGACAAGGAGGGCTTGATGACATTCACAGCGGACGACTTTAAGGTGATGATAGATTTCTATAACAGACTTGTCAAAGAAAAGGTTTCCCCAAAGCTGGAGGACTATCAGAATTTCAACATCGACAACGGCGTGTATGCAGGCGTAGTCGGCTGGGTGAGCGATGCACAGAACTTTATGTCAAAAGCCATAAACGCCGGCAATGAGATAGTGCCTGCGCCGTATACGGCGTTTGAGGGTATGCAAAACGGCGAGGGCTGGTACGAAAAGCCTGCTACGCTGTATGCTGTGAGCAAGAACACAGAGCATCCGAAGGAAGCAGGTATACTGCTTGACTTTATGTTAAACAGTCACGAATGGGCAGAGCTTCAGGGCGTTGAAAAGGGTATACCTGTAAGCAGCTCCGCAAGACAGTACCTTGATGAGATAGGCAAGCTCAGCGGCTTGCAGTATGAAGCGTCACTGGTAATGGAGGAAAACGAGTATATCTCTCCTATGGATTCGACGATAGAGAATTCAGACCTCTACCAGCATTTCTTTGAAGCGTGCAACCTTGTACTTTTTGACAAGGAGACCTCCGACAAGGCAGCAAAAGATCTGTACGCCCTCTACATTGAGGACTATCCCGTATGATATAGACAACACCCCGCTGCGTTTACAGCGGGGTGTTATTATACCCTATCCTCTTTTGCAAAAAAGTCGGAGGGCAGGGGCATCTTGCCTTAATCTTTCGGCGGTCTTATCCTCTTTATAACAAGCAGCGCACACGTTCCTGTGAATGCTCCGGCTATGCTGCCTGCAAACAGCAGATACGGCAGATAGCTTATCACGGCAGTGGTGTTCATCACAAACACCGCTGCTATTATCTGCCCGATGTTGTGCAGTGCTGCACCTATCACACTTGCAGGCACTATCATGCTCACATCACTTATCCTGCTTATAAGTATCATGCCCAGCAGACATAAGACCCCTCCGCTGAAGCTGAATATAAGTGCGGTGACATTGCCGGAAAACAGCGACCCTATCAGCACCCTGACAGTAAATACCAGCGCTGCCTCCTGCGGCTTGTAATTATATACCGCATAGACCGTTATGATATTTGCAAGCCCGAGCTTTACGCCCGGAACAGGTACTATCGGCGGCAGCTGCATCTCTATCACGAACATTATCAGCGATACGGCAGTAAGCAAAGACAGCTCAGTGAGCCTTTTAATATCAGGCTTACGTTCTGGCATCAAGCTCACCACCGCCTTCCTTGTATCTTATTATCAGCTTGTTGGGCAGACAGACTATCGGCACGCCGCTTTGTGACAGCCTGCCCATTTTCATACAGGTGTGGTCATAGCACTCGGCGTCGCTCACATAGACATCTGAGTTTTCTATTTTTATTATATTCTTCCTGCCGTCAAACTCCACCGTTATCTCACGGTCACTCTCATTTTCGATGTCAAGCTCATACAGCACTTTGCCGTCGCTTATTATCTCCACCGTTCTGCCGTCAGGCTTTTTATTATATAAATACACACTCAGCGCTCCGCTCACTAAAAATATCGCAGCGCTGATGATAATAAGAATCTTCTTTTTCATGCGTCCTCATTTTCTATGTGGGAGGGGGCTATCTGTTGTTTATTTTTTCAGGGTACATATCATGCTCTTTGAGCCTGTCCCATGCGACACCTTCCCATTTTGTGCCGGGCTTGCCGTAGTTGCAGTACGGGTCGATAGATATGCCGCCTCTCGGCAGGAACTTCCCCCATACCTCGATGTACCTCGGCTGCATAAGAGCGATAAGGTCGTTCATTATGATGTTTATGCAGTCCTCATGAAAGTCCCCGTGATTGCGAAAGCTCACAAGATATAATTTGAGCGACTTGCTCTCTACCATTTTTATGTCAGGCACATATGAAATGTATATCGTCGCATAATCAGGCTGCCCTGTTATCGGGCAAAGCGATGTAAACTCCGGACAGTTGAATTTCACAAAATAATCCCTGTCCGGGTGTTTGTTGTCAAAGCATTCCAGTATCTGCGGCGAGTAATCGTCCGGGTATTCGGTGTGCTTTCCTAAGTGCGTTACACTTCCTAAGTTTTCCTGTGTTCTTCCGGTCATCATCCTATCTCCTTTATCAATGGATCGGCTATCCCGTTAGCTTTAAAAGCCGCAGCCCTGTCGATGCAGGTGCCGCATTTTCCGCAGGGCTTTTCGCCGCCCTCGTAGCAGCTCCATGTCATCTCGTAGGGAACATCAAGCTCCAGACCCTTTTTAACGACTGCCGCCTTGTTTATGCCGATAAACGGCGCTGTGAGGGTCAGCTGTCCGCCCGTGCCTGTGCTTATCGCCGTCATCATGGCGTTGTTGAACTCAGGCGAGCAGTCGGGGTAGGCATTATGCGCCGCATCATCGCTGTGTGCGCCGTAAATTATCTCGTCATACCCTCTTGACAGAGCGATAGCTGCGGCGTTTGCTAAGAACAGACCGTTGCGAAACGGCACATATGTCGATACCGGCTTGCCGTCAGCGCCGTCCTGCTGCTGTTTGTAGCTGCCTGTGGGTATGTCCTTTTCGCTTGACTGTAAAAGCGAGCAGTCAGACCCCTCGAAAACCGTAGATACATCAATGAATATCGGCTCTATCCCGTAGTGTGCAGTAACAGACTTAGCGCTTTGCATTTCCTTTGAATGCTTCTGCCCGTAGCTTATCACAAGAGCGCCTACGTTTTCACTGCCGTATTTATTTACTGCAAGTGCGAGAGCCGTCGTGCTGTCAAGTCCGCCGCTCAATAATACAAGTGCTTTTTTCATAATACTCTCTCCCGATCAGTCAAGTGATCTTTTTAGCTCTTTGTCAGTTTTGAATACGCCTAAGTATGTGCGTGTCTCAGTTCTTGCGGCAGAGTTTTTGATGCCCCTTGCCGTCATGCAGCTGTGCGAGCCGACTATCTTTACCCCCACATCGGGAGTGCCGGCGGCTTCGCTTATTATCTCGGCGATGTCACGCCCCAGCCGCTCCTGAAGCTGCAATCTCTTTGCTGCCATTTCGCATATCCTTGCGATCTTTGAAAGCCCCAGCACCCTGCCTCTCGGTATGTAGCCCACATTCACCGTCATATCATACATAAGCGACATATGATGCTCGCAGTAGCTGAAAACCGTTATGTCCTTCATTATTACAGCATCGTCTGTATCAGAGTCGGGCGCTGAAAAGGTCTTGCCGAACATCACAGCTATGTCGTGATTTGTGTAGGCTGTACCTTCAAGCACCTCTTCGAGCATATTCGCAACACGCAGGGGAGTTTCCTGCAAGCCCTCTCTCTCTGGGTCTTCGCCTATCGCTTCAAGCAAGCCCCTTACATGATACATTATTTTTTCCTTATCCATATCAAACACCTCTTGCGTCGGGTGCCCAGATGTATTTATGCAGCTGTAACTGCAACCTGACGCCGTTCATTCTGTTATCTGTTATATACTTTACTATCTCCTTCGGGTCAAGCTGACCGAACACCGGGCTTATAAGCACACCGCACCTGTCTTTGAGTGAGTATCCCTTTATTATCTCGCCTGCCCTTTCAAGATCACGAGTGTCAGAGCATACGAACTTCACCGAGTCGCCCTTTTTAAGATATTCATAATTCGATGTGAGCATTTTGCTCTCCATGCCGCTGCCGGGCAGCTTGTAGTCAAGGGTGAACACGGGTCTTTTCTCACCTTCTGCAAGCTCTGATATGTCCACACTTCCGTTAGTTTCTATCTCAACGCTTATGCCGCTGTCTATAAGCCTTTCGCAAAGCTCACCTATGTCCTTTTGCAGCAAAGGCTCACCGCCTGTGAGCGTCACGTTGGTGATACCTGTGCTTAAAACATAGCGCTCTATCTGCTCAGCGCTCATGTATTCGCATGGTGCGTCAGATGAATTTGCCCACATAGTATCGCAGTATCCGCAGGCAAGGCAGCACCCTCTGAACCTTATAAACACCGCAGGCTCGCCGGCTCTGAGCCCCTCGCCGTTTATGCTCACAAATTTCTCCACGACCTCAAAGCTCATTTTTCCACCTCGTATACAGCGCAGTTGTCCTTGGTCTCATAAACCGTCACCGAGCTTACCGGCAGTCCGTTTTGTGTGAGCCTGTCTGAAATATATCTTGCAAAATTCTCCGCCGTCGGGCGAAACGCCACCGCTGTCAGCTTAAAGCCCTCGCTTTCAAGTGCCGCTACGGTAGTATCCCGAAGCGACCCTGTCTCATAAATAAATGTGTGGTCAAGGCTGTCGGCGATGCTCCTGACCAGCTTTTTAAGCTCGCTAAAATCTATCAGCATACCACGCTCCTGCCCGGAGGAGATAAGCTCCTCGCCCGAGACAGTCACCTCGATGTTCCATGTATGCCCGTGGATATTTGCACACTTGCCGTCATAGCCTGCCAGAAAATGTGCGCTGTCAAATGATGCGTTTGTTTTTAGTTTATACATTTTTCTCTCCCGAATAAAAAACGTCTGCAAAAAGCAGACGCATGGCAACAGGGCACACCGACCCTGTCGGCTGCCCTGAAAGTATCAAAAGTCTGCCCTGGTTTTGTTTAACGACAGGATGGCGCAAACGAACTGTCGGTGAATATTATAGCACATTTCAAAACGTTTGTAAAGGGGAAATTGTAAATTTTTTGACCGGCTCCGGGCAAGACTGCGTTTAAGGGACGTTTGCACTTGAAATGTTCATAAATATGTGTTATAATAACAAGGTTAATGGATCAGGAGGTGGGGTATGGATAACGAAACAGTTGAGCTTATTATAAAATTTGCGGTGAAGGCTGTCGTTATCATGGCAGCGATAGGGCTTATGGCTGTGATAACTCCAAAGCTCGCACGGCTCATAGAAAAGCGTCACCCCGGCATAAATGACCAAAAAGAGCCTGAAGATGACGGTGTAAAGGGCGTTTATGACAAGCAATCGTCGAAATATGATCTTAACTACAAGATCTACAATACTGATATTTATGGAGTTGATTTTAAACATGGCAAAAAAAGGAAACAAGATGGTGAATGACATCACCTCAATGGACGTTGATTTTGCAAAGTGGTACACTGACATATGCAAAAAGGCAGAGCTTGTTGAGTATACAAGCGTAAAGGGCTGTATGGTCATTCGCCCCTACGGCTATGCTATCTGGGAGAACATACAGCACATACTGGACACTATGTTCAAGGAAACAGGGCATGAAAATGTTTGTATGCCTATGTTCATACCCGAGAGCCTTTTGCAGAAGGAGAAGGATCACGGTGAGGGGTTTGCGCCCGAGGTCGCATGGGTGACTTACGGCGGTAACGAAAAGCTCGAGGACAGGCTTTGCGTGCGCCCGACGTCGGAAACACTTTTCTGTGAGCATTACAAGAATATAGTCCACTCCTACCGTGATCTGCCGAAGCTGTATAATCAGTGGGTGTCGGTCGTAAGGTGGGAAAAGACCACAAGACCGTTTTTAAGATCCCGTGAGTTTTTATGGCAGGAGGGTCACACCATTCACGAAACTGCCAGAGAGGCTGAGGAAGAAACAGAGAAGATGCTGGGCATCTATGCGAAGTTCTGCGAGGAAAGCCTTGCAATGCCGGTAGTAAAGGGCAGAAAGACCGACTCGGACAAGTTCGCAGGTGCTGAGGCTACATATGCGATAGAGGCTATGATGCACGACGGCAAGGCTTTGCAGGCAGGTACGTCGCATTATTTCGGCGACGGGTTCGCAAGGGCTTTTGATATACAGTTCACAAGCCGTGAGAACAAGCCCGAATACCCCCACCAGACATCATGGGGCGTTACGACAAGGCTCATCGGTGCGATAATAATGACGCACGGCGATGATAACGGTCTTGTACTGCCGCCTGCTGTTGCACCCGTGCAGGTGATGATAGTGCCTGTGCAGCAGTTCAAGGAGGGCGTGCTTGAAAAGGCTGCCGAGATAGAAGCGCAGTTAAAGGCGCTGGGGATTCGTGTAAAGGTAGACGATTCGGACAACTCGCCCGGGTGGAAGTTTGCAGAGCATGAGATGAGGGGCGTGCCTGTCCGCATAGAGATAGGACCCAAGGACATAGAGAACGGTCAGTGCATAGCGGCTGTAAGATACAGCGGCGAAAAGCTCACACTCGCACTTGATGAGATGCCGCAGAAGGTCAGGGATCTTATCGAAAACGACATACCGAAGGGTATGTTTGAAAAGGCACTTGAAAACCGCAAAAACAGGACATTTGCCTGCAAGACTATTGACGAGATGAAGGCAGCACTTGAAAAAGAGGACTGCTTTATCCACGCTATGTGGTGCGGCGACGAGGCCTGCGAGGACAAGGTCAAGGAAGAAACAGGTGCGGGTTCAAGATGTATACCGTTTGAGCAGGAGAATATTTCCGATGTATGCGTTTGCTGCGGCAAGCCTGCAAAGAAAATGGTGCTTTGGGGCAAGGCATACTGAGCCGGGTATCATAAGTATAAACATAAAGGCAACACCGCACGACCACCGGCTCACGCCTTTGTGTGCCATCTGCTTGCCGGATTTCCGTCATAATACCCAATTTTACCTTGTCTTACGCCAGTAAAACTGCGGCAAAAATGGGCATTCTGACGAAAATTCGGAC
>JAFUYP010000075.1 GCA_017470535.1 Ruminococcus sp.
ATGACCAGACGCAAGAGGCAAGACAAAGGAACGCCTTCGGCAAATTGGATCTTTTGTCCGCTGTGCGAACATATTTTTCTTGCTTCTTGCTTCTATATTCTTGCTTCTCGGAAATCAGTTTTATAAAAATTGATTTCCGTGCAAAAATCCCTCTTGAAATCAACATAAAAGTGTGCTATAATAAATAATGGCGTTTTATGCAATAAAAAACTGGAGGCTTAAAAATGCTGATAGATATGCACGTTCATACCTTTTCGGAAAAAATAGCGGCAAAGGCGCTTTCAGCCCTTTCGGGGTATTCGGGTCTTACGCCCCTTACCGACGGGACTGTGAGGGATACTGTTGCTCATATGGATATGTGGGGCGTTGATAAGGCAGCGGCGCTGTCTATTGCGACCAAGCCTTCGCAGCAGAGCATCATCACAGAGTATTCAAAAAGTATAAAGAGTGAAAGACTGCTGCCCTTCGGCTCTGTTCACCCGGACAGCGAAGATATAAATGATGAGCTTGTCAGGATCAGTCAGTCGGGTCTTTACGGCGTCAAGCTTCACCCGGATTATCAGGGGTTTAAGATAGACGAGAAAAGAGTTTATGATATGTATGATGCGATCTCGCAGCTCGGACTGCCGGTGCTTTTCCATTCGGGGTTCGACTGGTATTCGCCGGATGTGATACACTGTACGCCTGAAAAGATATTAAAGGTAAGAGCGGCTTTCCCGCATATGAAGATGATACTTGCACACTTAGGCGCTAACAGGATGTGGCAGCAGGTGTATGACGAGATAGCAGGCATTGGCGGCGAAACTTACCTTGATACTGCGTTCACGCTTGAATGTGATAATGAGATCATGGAAAAGATAATAAACAGGCACGGCGCTGACAGAGTGCTGTTTGCAAGCGACTGCCCCTGGGCAAGCCCTGTGGATATAAAAAGAAAGATAGAGTCGCTCGGTATCAGCGACGATGATAAAGAGAAGATCTTCAGCTTGAATGCCGAGAGACTGCTGGGGATATAACGGAGGTCACGCAAAATGGATAAAAGAAAACTTATGACTGTGCCGGCACTGCTCGCACTGTCGGGGCTTATGCTCACTTCCTGCGGTGTCGTAGATAAGGTGGACGAGATGCTCGGATTTGAGGAAACGACAAAAAAGACTACACAGGGCACTATCGCAACAGCACCGAGAAACCGTGAAACGACTACCACGCGTATCTATACGGTGGGGGAGGAAAAGGAGTATACCACCACCACCGCCCGTGATGATGCCGTAGACCCGGACGAGCTTGAAAGAGCCTCGGTGACGGCGTATGAGCAAAAGAAAAAGGGCGACTATACTCTCAATACTACCACCACTACAAGAAAGTCGGATTACTCTGTGCTGCAAAAGCCGGACGGCAAGGAGTATTTTGAGATAACCAAGTCCTACCTTACCAAGGAGAGGACGGAGCTGAGATACGGCCCGTCAGAGCAGTTCGATTCACAGGCCATACTGAAAAGCGGCGAGCAGCTTTTGTGTATGGGTCAGAGCGGACAATGGTACTATGTTTTGTACGATAATACCACATATGGCTGGGTAGATTCTTCCGCAGTTGAGGATTTCTCCAAAAAAACGACGACAAAAAAGAAATAATTGTCAGATGATTGACAAAAAATAAAAAAAGTGCTATAATATTTAAGTATTGTGCGTAGGTATGCACTTTTCTATGCACGGCTAACAATGGAATGGAGGAAATTCAAAAACAATGGACGAATCGACCAAGGAAATTGACCTTACCGAATTGTTCGGTGCGATCTTAAAACATCTGAAATTTATAATTTTCATGACGGTGCTTTTGGGTGTTGTGGCTTTCTCGTATGCAAAATTCGTGCTTCCGCTGCAATATACATCAAGCATCTCGATGTATGTAAAAAACAACGACGACCAGACGACTGAGAATGTGCAGTATAACGACATTGTCGCATCAAAGAGCCTTGTTTCGACGTATATAGTTATCCTGCAGCATGACGCCGTAATAGATGAGATAGGCGATATGCTCGTAAAGGAATACGGCACAGATGCACTTGAAGAATACCTCACGATCGAGGATGGCAAGGTAAAGACTTCATCTTTAAGGTCATGTATCGCTCTCTCGGCAGAGCAGGATACTGAGGTACTGCTCACAAGCGTAACTACCAAGAGCCCCGAGCTTTCAGTTTCTATCTGCAACGCTATGGAGAAGGTAGGTCCTGAAAAGATAAAGCAGGTAACACACGCAGGCTCTGTTGAAACGATAGGTGCGGCCAAGCTGCCTACTTCACCGTCAGGTCCTAATATCAAGAAATATACGATAATCGGTATGCTCGCAGGGTTGATTATTGCAGCAGCTATCGTGATCATCCGCTTCATGCTCGATACGACTGTCAGGACAGGTGACGACATCAGGACAAGATTTGACTTCCCGATACTCGGCGAGATACCGGATATTGAGGCTAAGGAAACTAAGGGAGGTTACTATAAATAATGGGACTTTTTAGCAAGAAGAAGACAAGCAGCTCTAAGAAAAGATTCACACTGTTTGATGAGAACGTACCCTTCCAGGTAACTGAGGCATATAAGACACTCAGAACAAATATAGTAATGGCGCTTGCTACCCAGAGGTCAAAGACCTTCGCAGTTTCGAGCGCAAACGCAGGTGAGGGTAAATCCACCACCGCTGCGAACTTAGCGATAGTTTTCTCGCAGGCAGGCAAGAAGGTGCTGCTCATAGACGCTGATATGAGAAAGCCTGTACAGCACAGAGCATTCAAGGTAAAGAACGACAAGGGCTTGTCCACACTGCTCGGCGGAATAGACTCCTTCAAGCAGGTGTTAAAATCCAAGACGACCAACCTTGACCTGATAACAAGCGGCCCTATACCGCCTAACCCGTCAGAGATGCTCGCATCGGAGAACATGAAAACTCTCCTGAAAGAGCTTACAAAGTACTATGATTATATAATCATAGACACTCCTCCTATAAACGTCGTTACAGATACGCTGACGCTTTCACCTAATATCGGCGGTATCGCTATGGTAACACGTTCAGGTGTGGCGACCTATGACGAGGTCAGCCGTGCAGCATCGGCGATAGAATTTGCAAACGGCAAGCTGCTGGGCGTTATCGTCACCGCTATCACCGAGGACACAGCTACCTATAAGAGGGGCTACTATAAGAAGTATTACAGACGTGACTACGCATACAGGTCAAGCAGCTACGACCCGTCAGTCAGCCACGCATCATCGGACTAACGAAGAATACCGCAGGTATAGTTATATATATCTGCGGTTTTTTGTAAAGGCAACACCGCCGGGTCACCGGCATACGCCTTTGTATGCCATCTACTTGCATACAATGGCCCGGCGGTGTTGCCTGAATGAAAGGACTGGTATTATGACTTACAAGGAAGAATTCATCAGATTCATGGTAGACAGCGGCGTGCTGACGTTTGGCGACTTTACGCTCAAAAGCGGCAGGAAAGCGCCCTACTTCATAAACTGCGGCAACTATAAGACAGGCGCACAGCTCTCACGTCTGGGTGGTTTTTATGCAGACTGTATCAAGGAAAACGGCATCGAGGTGCAGACGCTTTTCGGACCTGCATATAAGGGCATACCGCTCGCAGTCACAGCGGTGACATCGCTTGCTGATAAGTACGGTATCGACTGTAACTACTGCTTTGACAGAAAAGAGGTCAAGGATCACGGCGAGGGCGGAATGTTCGTCGGCAAGACGCTCACAGACGGCGAAAAGGTAGTCATCATAGACGACGTTATGACCTCCGGCAAGGCTCTGCGTGAGTCGCTCCCGAAGCTCAAAGCGGCGGCTGATGTCAACGTCACAGCAATGGTCATCACCGTTGACAGAATGGAGAAGTCGTTAGAGGGCGAGCTTTCGGCAGTCGAGCAGGCATATAAGGACTTCGGCGTAAAGGTGTATTCTATCGTCAATATAAACGACATCATCAAAGCGATAGAGGACGGCGTTGTCGAGGGCAAAGAGTATCTTGACAAGATGAAAGCGTACAGAAAAGAGTACGGCGTAGGCTGATAGTGTCCTCAAACGCCGTAAAATGGGGCTTTCTGCGTTTGTAACTAAATTGTAGTAAAATGTAATATCTTTGTTGTTGTTATTTTTGATATATTGGTGTATAATATTTATTGTAGAACAAACAGAAAGAAAAAAGAATGAAAAACTAAGTGACAAAACTCCTTAGCTCATTTCATCCTCTCCAAAATTTTTACACAAACAAAGGGCAGCTTCGGCTGTCCTTTTGTTTTGCGCTTCAATTATTCTTGCTTTTGTAATCAATTGACATCAGAACGAAAATGTGTTATAATGAACATAAGCTTAAAACACCGAAAGGATTGATAATATGCTAAAAAGACTGTCAGCTGCGGCAGCGGCAGCGGCTTTGATGTTTGCTTTGTCGGGTGAGGCAGCTCCTGCCGGGGCGGTCAGCAGCTTTTATAAAGACGCTGTGCTGTTCGGTACATATAACGGTCAGCAGGGCGGATTTTCGAGTATCACGGATATAACAGGCGTGTCGGCGGTCGTGTTCACTTTCAAGGTGGACGAAGCTCAGGCTCAGAGGGCGGCAGCCGGTAAGATAGACTTTAAAGGTACGCTCGGTACAAAAAGCAGCTCAAAGGGTACTGTGAGCCATAGCTGGTCGTTTGTGCCGTATAAGCTGGACAGCGACGGCGAGATAATGTATGACGACGACCTGATGCCTGTTACCGATGCAGATGTGACTCTTGAAAAGGTCGAGGACGGGCTGTATACTGCAACGCTTGAAGATACGACAGGGCTTTTTAAGGACGAGGACAGCTATGCGTCGGTGTGGTTCGATGCGGACAGCGATGCTTATGATATTGAGCTTACAGGGATAGTGCTGAGCTTTGATGATACGAATATAGTCAGAGATCTTTGCAATGCTAAAATGTCGCTTGAAGACAACAGCCTTGTGTATACAGGCTCAGCCGTCAAGCCGGGCGTGATAGTTACCTACGGCGGTAAGACGCTCAAAAACGGTACAGACTATACTCTTGCCTATAAGAACAATAAGAACGTCGGTACTGCGACTGTAACGGCAAAGGGCAGGGGCAAGTATAAGGGCAGCATAACAAAGACGTTCACTATAACAAAAAAGAGCGTCAAAAAGGCTAAGGTCAGGTTTTCAAAAGAGTCCTATGCGTATACAGGCAAGGCGATAAAGCCTGCACCGACAGTAACGCTTGGCGGCAGGACGCTCAAAAAGGGCACAGACTATACGCTGAGCTTTTCCGACAATAAAAAGGTCGGCAAGGCAACAGTCACCGTAAAGGGCAAGGGCAATTACTCGGGCAGCATAAAGGCGACGTTCAGTATCGTTCCGGCTGCGACAAAGATAGGCAAGACGACCAGCACAAAGACCGCTCAGGTAAAGACTAAGTGGACAAAGAATACCTCGGCTGACGGCTATCAGGTGGCGTATTCGACCAGGAGCAGTTTTTCGAGCAAGTCCACACGCACAGTAAAGGGCGGCAGCAAGACAAGCTATACCGCCAAAAAGCTAAAAAGCGGCAGGACGTATTATTTCAAGGTAAGAGCCTATAAGCTGGTAAACGGTTCAAGGGTCTACGGCGCATTCTCAAAGGTAAAAACTGTAAAGGTAAAATGATAACACGGGCAGGGGGCGTTCCTCCTGCCTGTTTTTCTTTATGTGTGCGGGCGTTGTGCAAAGTGCCTTGTTTTAGGCGTGATGATATGTGCAAAAGATAGAATTTTTCTTTTTTAAAAAATTTCTTTTTATAATGTTGCATGGTTTTATGCAACTTTTGCACCTTTTTTCGCTATAAGTGAGAGGGTATTTCTCTTATCATGCAAAGAAAAAAGGAGTGTTACGATGAAAGAAAAGATTTTTTTGAAAGAAAACAAGAGCTTTATAATGTATAAGGACTGGGAGGGGCATTTTGATATGCTCACCGACGAGGAGCTGGGACAGCTCATGCGTGCGGTGTACAGGTTCGTGTCAACAGGCGAGGGGACGCAGTTTGACGACAGAGCGCTCAACATGACCTTTAAGATGATGACCGACTGTATGCTCCGTGACGGCGAGAAGTGGGAGGATACCAAAACGGCAAGAAGCAATGCCGGTTCAAAGGGCGGAGCGCCGATAGGCAATAAAAATGCCTGCAAAAACAAACAGGCGGATATTTCTGACCCTGAAAAACAACCAGAACAACCAAAACAACCAAAACAACCAAAACAAGCAAAACAACCAAATCAAGCTGTTAATGTTATTGTTAATGATAATGATAATGAAAATGTTAATGATAATAAGAATGATAATAAGAATGTGATAGTTAATGCTGATGAAAAAGAAAGTGAAAATGTAAATATGATCGACAGTGAGCCTGAATATGGGCCGTTAGGTGAAAAGGAGTATGAAAACATAGTGGAGCGAAGCTCCGACATGGCGGACGGGCAGACTGACGGCAAACAAGTATTCACTGATCCTTATGATTTTATATCACTTTCAGAGATAGAATACAGCGAGCTTAGAAAAAAGGCTACCTGTCTTACGATAGAAAAATACATACGAAACATCAGAGCATGGCAGAAGAAAAACCGTAAATACAACAGAGATCCATACTCATCTATAAAAAGCTGGATAGATGAGGATAATGCGAAAAGGGGTATCATCACATACGGCTCAGAGCGTAAGAAAGCCCAGAAGGAGTCCGACTACGACGATTATGCGAGCTTCTTTAAAAAAGGCGGTATCGTCTGAGGACAGTAAAGATATCAGAGCAAAAACACGCAGATCAAAAATTGATTTGCGTGGAGCGAAAATGCTCCTGATTGACAATATCCTCCCGATGTGGTATAATGTATGTGAAAAACAATGATACCCACAGGGAGGAAAAAGCATTGATACAGTTTACAAAGGTGTCCGGCAGCCTTGATATAATAAAAACAGCCTGCCTTGCAAATCAGGTGTTCGGTCAGCATTATTCGCAGCTCATGCCCAGAGTGCAGGTAGATTATTTTCTTGATAACTATAATTCGTTCAACGTCATCAATGAGCGGATAGGCACAGGCGGCTATGGCTATTACCATATCGTGAATGATAACAGACAGATAGGTTTTTTCGCAGTCGTTCCGAGGATAGGCGAAACGCTGGAGATAGAAGCGATGGGGCTTGTCAAAAAGCAGCGTGGCAAGGGCGTCGGCAAGAAGGCGGTAGCATTCATCATAGACAAGGCGAAGGAGCAGCAGCTGAAAACTGTCAGGATAAAGATAAACAAGAAAAACGAAATGGCGGTCAAAGCCTTCACAAAGTACGGCTTTGAGCAGATAGGTGAGGAGCAGCAAAAGCTCTCGGGTGATTTTTTCGTTGAGAATGTCATACTGACATACACCATTGGAGAAAATAATTTGTAAATTTTATAAAAACCCCTTGACAAATAGCACTAAAACTGATATAATATTTAGTGTTGTGTGAGTTATTAGCTCAGTTGGCAGAGCATTTGACTTTTAATCAAAGGGTCCGGGGTTCAAATCCCCGATAGCTCACCATTAAGCCTCGTCTTAGGACGGGGCTTTTTTGTGCAAGGTGTCTGCCGAAGGCGGACGGATATGAAAACCATTCGGCAAGTCGTAAGGCTTGCCTTTTTTGATGTTTGTATGTAGGAAAGAATTTTATGGAGCAGGTATAAAAAGACCGAAACAAGAAAGAGCCAGCCCGTGAGTAGGAAAAAGCTCTCACCCTACTCGGTGCGACCTCTTCGCACCGACGCACGCATTATCCTTGACCACAAAAGTATGAGGTTCCGGCGGCAAAAGGGGGAGATCAGGAGAGGGGGTTGGCATTAATAAAATGCCGGGAGAACCTGAAGAGGGGGAAAAGTCCGCCGGAACCGTAATTTAAAGGGAAGTGTCCTTGTCCCTCCTCTTCCGGTTCTCCCCCAAGCACGCCGCCATAAGGCGGCGAGCCCCCCG
>JAFUYP010000076.1 GCA_017470535.1 Ruminococcus sp.
AAGCAAAGCATAACTACGCCCTTTTTCAAATATCATATAACAATACAAGCGTACTATATAGGATAACTGTGTCCTGTGTGGTGCGATTTTTTGTGTTATATAAAAATAAAAATAAGGAGGAATGAGCAAATGAGACGCACATGGAAGAAAGCAGTTGCGTTTACGATGGCTTTGGCTCTTGCATCGGGTGTTACGCCTGCAAGCGCAGGCACGGGAGGACTGTTAGGCAGTACGGTTATTTTGGCAAATGCGGAAGGTACTCATGATGTAACTGCTACGCTCGATTTAGGCGAAGGACATGAGACTCTTGCGCAGAAATTAAGCGGTGAAGGTGTGACTGCCAACGGCTCCCGCGTGACTATGACCATCAGCGCAGAATATATGGAAGAAGTGTATGGTGCGTTCTTCAATTTAGTTGAAAATAGTGTTGACAATAGTGCGGAGCTCTCTTATCCAATAATTGACAATAATGAATGCTTTTATGGTATAGGAAAAAAGCTGCTGAACCAATATTCAGATAACAATGAATTATCGAATGAATTTGATGCCGCTGCAACTGAGGAAGTCGGGGATTCCGTGACGCTTTATGCCCTTTGGGAGCAGCCCGTAAATGATACATATGAATTAGTATTTGAATCTCCTGTCTGTGGAACAGAAGTGACGATCAAGAATTTCGGTTCAATCGCTACGAATTACAGCGAACCGGCTCCTTCATACATATTAAACGGAGTGCAAAGCAGTCCGTTTACCGGTTTATGGTATTCTTCATATAATGTTGATAACAATCAGTTCGGAAGCCTTATTACTGGAGAATTGACCGTTGGTGATAAATGCTATACAAGAGTGGGAACAGGAGCCCCGTTCGGGTACTACTTCGCTGATACTTTCAATGCAACCAACTTTAATACCACAAATTGTGAAATAAAGAACTTTAAAATTTATAACGAGGATCCCCGTTTTGCAAATGTAGTAGTTGAAGTTCCTGTCGAACACAG
This sequence comes from Ruminococcus sp., assembly GCA_017470535.1. Lineage (GTDB taxonomy): Bacteria > Bacillota > Clostridia > Oscillospirales > Ruminococcaceae > NK3A76. Next base: position 996 of record JAFUYP010000076.1, read on the forward strand.
CGATTATGTGCGCAGTGAGGTCACACAGGCACCCACTGCGACCGAGCCTGGCATCGTTACTTACTATTGCAAATGCGGAACAAAAACAAAAACCGAGGAGATCCTCGCCGGAATATATAGTATTAACGCGGCGAGCGGGATTGAAAACGGCAGCATAAGCTTTGATAAGGAAAGTACATATCAGAAAGATGTAGTTACTGTGAACGTTTCCCCTGATACCGGTTACAGGCTCGACCGCCTTTACTATGCTGCTGGCGGGCAGGAAGTCGATATTATAAAGACTTCTGAGGGACAGTATACCTTTGAGATGCCCGGAAGTGATGTTACCGTCTATGCAGAATTCGATTATTGCAATACCGTTATCGTTGACTTCGGAGAAGGTCACGAGGCGACAGCAGCAAAGCTCACTTATTCAGAGGGCTGCACCGTAAATGGCTCGACTGTAAAATTCCATTTAGCTGACGGCGCAACTAAAGCTGCTGCGAAATATGCGATCAATGAATTATTCACCAATGCGGAAATGTACGGTACAATAGAAAATGGTCAGAAGCTCATGAACACCACAGCCCTGCATCCGATATCATATTATGATACCTCTCAGGATATTGAAAATGAAAGCAACGATATCGGTTACCAACAAATAGGTGATGCAGTCACCTTCTATGCGCTCTGGGCAGAACCTGTTTCAGAACTGACGATCACTGCTCCTGAATATAAGTGCGGACAGGTGCTTTTCACCCGCACACAGGACAGCACGACCAGATATGAACCATGTAAAGTGCAGATATCCGAAGGTCTGTCCTTGCTGGATTATCACCTGCTTTATACAAACTGGGAAATAGAAAACGGTGAGACTGTACTTCAGGGGGGGAGATGCTACAATATTCACGGGTTTATAGAAGCTCCGTGGAATAAGTATATTCCTGCCGATGCCGATATCAGTGTGAACGGCGGCGAACTTGTCAGCTTTGATCCCAGCTTCTCAAACCAGTTTAAGATCTCTGTTCCAATCGAACATAACTGGAACGAGAGTGATGAGTGTACAGGCTGTCAGGAGAAGAGAATCACTCCGCAGATGAGCATATCGGCTGACAGTTCAAGGGTAAATATCAATATTTTTGTTCCCACCGAAGACGGTTATACAGCACTTTGGGGCGGCACTGAACAGACGCTCACAGCCAGCACACTTGACGGGTACAAGCAGTTTACTGTTTCCTGCTCGGCGAAAGAAATGGCTAATGAAAAATCTCTTGTGATCAAGCACAATGATACCGTTGTTTATGATAGTAAGGTGTCTGTGGCAAGCTATTTGAACTATATCATAGGCAATAATAATTATCCGGAATACCATGCTATTGCAAAAGCGATGCTCCGCTATGGTGCGGCTGCACAGACCTATTTCAACTATAATACAGAAACCCTTGCGAATACAGGGATTGAGGGGGCTGAGCTTTCCACGCTCACAGATATTCCTGATAATTCGCCCACAGCAGCGGAGTACAACACAGCGTTCGCCCTGACATATTCTGATTACTCTGCAATGAATATGACCTTTACTTCCGATACAACTCTGCTGATCGCATTCAAGCCTAAGAGCGGAGCAACAGCCGAGCAGGTCACAGGTGAGCTTACGGAAAAGTTTGCGAATGATGACTATTTGCTCTCGGTAGATGCAGATAATTCGGGCAGCTACTATATCGTCAAGGTACAGAATATCCCGATCAAGAAGCTGGGCGATGCTATCTTTACGTTCGACGAAGTTGAGGTCAAGGCAACCGACTATCTTGGAAGAATTGCAAATAATACCGCAAAGTCTGAGAATCTGCGTAATCTTTGCAAGGCTCTGTATGCCTACTATACAGTTTGCTGATATATAGTTTATTTTGCATGACAAAAAATTGTGATGTAATATATTTTTTTAATAAGGAGGAAGTTAGATGCAACATAAAATCAATCGTACCCTTGCAGGTGTGATCGCATTTCTTTGCGTAGTTGGCAATCTGCCTGCAAACTTAGGGAGAGGAAGGTTCTGGAGTGATACAGCTATCGTGGCGAATGCAATTGCTCCTGTGACCACTGAACCGGTAATCAATAATGATCTGGTCTACAACGGCAAAGAACAGGCTCTCGTTACCGCTGGTGAGGTTGACAGCGGAAAGATGCAGTACGCTGTACAGACTGCCCCTACCATATTTAGGGACGGAACACACAAAATTAGTGAATTAAAAGCAGGTGATGTTATTGTTATCCCCTCAAACGGCGCAATTACATTCAATATGGACAGTCAGAATTTTGCAGCGAGGTTCGATTACAGCAATGCTCAAGGTGGAGGTGGCGACGGATTAAATCAATTAAAAGTACAATCGGGCAGATATTCCGTGGAGGCTTATGTGTCCAATGGTTCTTGGGCTCTAAGCTCTTGGACCAGCGAACATAATGCAATTAAAGTTACTTCTGTTTCCGGCAACGATTATCATCTTTGGTTTTTTACCTACAATGAAGATACTTATGAAATTCAACCCTCAAATAGTGCATGGCAGGATGACATCCCTATAAAAACTGAAGCGGGCATATATAATGTCTGGTATCGTGTAATTGACGGCGAAAATACTCTTGTTGCACCCTTCAATCTTCGCAATGTAGAGATAGCTAAGGCTTCCAACTCCTTAACCGTTGACATTGATAACTGGACTTACGGTGATACTGCCAAGACACCTTATGTTACAGGAGATCATACAAACGGAGCGATTTGCGAGTATCAAAAACAGGGAACGGATGTCTGGAGCACAACAGTCCCGACAGATGCCGGATCATACACCGTAAAAGCAACAGTAGCCGAAAGCGAAAACTATCAGGCTGCTGAGGCTTTCGCTGATTTTACCATAAGCCCCCAATCTATTCATACTGCAAATGTTATTATCAGTAAGGAATCCTATGATATGGATGAAACGCCGTATACACCTGAAGTAAACTTTGTAATAATAGGAAACGATTTACTCACAAAAGGTACGGATTATATCGTTAGCTATGAGAATAATTCAATGATCGGCGAGGGAATTCCTGCGGTGATTATCACAGGTATCGGTAACTACACAGGAACAGTCAAAAAGGCATTCTCAATAGGCACCGATCTTAGTAGTGCAAGCGTGTCGGTTACCGGAGCATTCATATATGACGGCTCAGAAAAAACTCCACTCCCTGTCGTTACATACAATGGCAGCGTAATTGATGCGGATAATTATACAGTAACCTATTCTGATAATATCAATGCAGGCACTGCAGAAGTAATTATTACAGGCAACAACGAGAAAGGTTTTACCGGTTCAGCCTCTGCTGAATTCAATATTGGTAAGGGTAGTATAAACAGTATTGAAGTAATTGGAACTTATGAGTATACCGGCGAACCAATTGTTCCAACAGAAAACATTATTGTAAAGGATGTTAACGATAATGTGGTAGCGCCTTCTCAGTATGAAGTTCAATTCATCAACAATACTAATGTCGGCACGGCAATTGTTATGGTCAATGCAAAGAATGACTCAAATTACACAGGCAATAAATACAGCAGTTTTGAGATTGGTCATAAGTATACCAAAGTTGAAGCTACGGCTCCCACCTATGAAGCCGATGGAAATATTGAATACTACACGGATGAAACAGGCACATACTACACAAAGGATGGCGATACATATACCGCTGTTGATAGTGATAGCATTATTGTTCCAAAGCTCACCATGACACCTGCAATGAACGTTTCCTCCGATGGCTCCAAGCTGAACATGAACTATTATATTCCTATCGCTGACGACTATACTCTTGACAATTATTCGGTGACTTTTGGTGGTATTGAACAGACACTCACTGGCAAAACTGTAAGTAGCGTAAATTATGGTATGTTCACAATAACCTGCCCTGCTAAAGAAATGGCTGACACAAAGGCGCTTGTTATATTTGCCGATAATACAGAGATTTATAGAAACGATAATTTGTCTGCAACTTCCTATCTGAATGGTATTATCACAAATTATCCTGATTATGCTGATACTGCAAAGTCGATGCTCCGCTATGGTGCGGCTGCACAGACCTATTTCAACTATAATACAGAAACCCTTGCAAATGCAGGTGTTGAGGGTGCTGAGCTTTCCACGCTCACGGATATTCCTGATAATTCGCCCACAACAGAGGAGTACAACACAGCGTTTGCCCTGACATATTCTGATTACTCTGCAATGAATATGACCTTTACTTCCGATACAACTCTGCTGATCGCATTCAAGCCTAAGAGCGGAGCAACAGCTGAGCAGGTCACAGGTGAGCTTACAGAAAAGTTTGCTAATGATGACTATACGATCTCGGTAGATGCTGATAATTCTGGCAATTATTATATCGTCAAGGTACAGAATATCCCGATAAAGAAGCTGGGCAATGCTATCTTTACGTTCGGCGAAGTTGAGGTCAAGGCAACCGACTATCTCGGAAGAATTGCAAATAATACTGCAAAGTCTGAGAATCTGCGTAATCTTTGCAAAGCTCTATATGCTTTCTATCAATCTGCAACTGCTTAATATTATGAAAAGAGGTAATTAAAATGGAAAAAAAGTACATCACTCCCGATATGGAGATCACCGAGTTTGAGGTTGAGGACGTTATCGAAGCATCAGTTCCCGATTACAACGATCCGAACACCCCCGGCGGAGAAGGTTGGGGCTAATGACAAAGCAGAAATACATTACACCTGAAATGGAGATAACCGAGTTTGATACAGAAGATGTTATCACCGCTTCTGATAAGGATAGCGGAACGGTAGATTTCCCCATAACTCCTATCCCGTAACAATGATACGCGCTGCGCTCATGCCCTAATGGGTGGGCGCAGCGTTTTCTTTTCAGAAAGGACATGCCATGAAAATCAAAGTAATACTCGCACTCATGATAACGGCTTGTCTGCTGACAGGCTGCAGAGACAAGAAAAACAGCGATAATGCTGAGACAGAGGACATTTTTTCGGCTGTTATCACAACAATAGATGCAGATACAACTATAGAAAAGGTACACACTACCACGAAATCGGTTGACGAGGACGATTCGGACAACGATAGCTCTACCACTATCACAAAGCAGTCCGAGCAGGAGCAGACGGACAGCACAGACGATCTCCCGACAACCACAACCGTAACGACCTCCAAAAAGGGCGATACAGATACCCAAGCGGATACAACAGGCAAGAAGACTACCACTCGAAAGGAAACAAGTCCGGCGGTCACAACAAGCCCCTCTGCGACAACTTCAAAGAAACAAACCACAACAAAGGCTACTACAAGCAAGCCTGCAACTACTACAACTACTGCACCTGTTATCCCAGACGAAACAAATTCCGATGAGGTAGTATTGCCAATCATTCCCCTCGATTAAGAAAGGAGCATTTTATGAGACTGAACCCGAATTTTCTCACCCATGTCACAAAGGGCGAGCATTACATAATTTCTACAAGCGATACCGACTTCAAGGGCATTGTAAAAAACAATGAAACGGCGGCATTTATCGTCGAGTGCCTAAAAGCAGATACTACGGAAACTGCTGTCGTTGACAAGCTCCTTGCTGAGTACAAGGACGCTGACCGCCCGACCGTGGAGCGTGATGTGGCGAACATCATCGGTAAGCTCCGTTCCATTGGGGCTATCGAGGAATGAATGCGATTTACAAAGACCTGATATATTTGCTGTCCTGTGCTGTGAACGGTATCACTCCCGACACAGCAAGGGTACAGGCTATGGACTTGGAAAATCTCTATAAACTGGCTAAATTCCATTCCGTGCGTGGTGCTGTCTGCATAGCCTTGAAACGTGCAGGCATTGAGGACAAGCAATTCGATCAGGCATACAAGAAAGCTGTCCGCAAGAATATCTATCTCGATATGGAGAGAAATGCTATCATAGCCGATTTTGAAAAGCAAGGCATTTGGTATATGCCACTGAAAGGCTCAGTGCTGAATGACCTCTATCCCGAAAATGGTATGCGACAAATGGCTGACAATGATGTGCTGTTCGATGCCGACAAGCAGGAGCAGAGCAAGGAGATCATGCTTGCACACGGCTATACTACGGAATACTACGGCGTGAGCAATCACGATGTTTATCACAAGCCACCTGTGCTGAATTTTGAGCTGCACACGGCGCTTTTCAGCGAAGCCCACGCTGAACCGCTATACAAGTATTATGCCGATGTGAAGCGGTTACTCCACAAGGACGAGGGTAACAGCTATGGCTATCATTTCTCTGATGAGGATTTCTATGTGTTCATGACCGCCCATGAATGGAAACATTTTAATGGCGGCGGTACTGGTATCAGGTCATTGTTAGACTGCTATGTGTACTGCAAATTCAAGGGTGATACACTTGATTGGAATTACATTGCAAAGCAGATGAGACAGCTTGAAATAGTTGATTTTGAACAAGAACGCAAGGCATTGGCGGTCAAGGCGTTCTCCTCGGACGCGCTTCCCAATCTGCTGGGGAGTGAACAGGAATTATTGATGTTCTATATCACGGCAGGCACATACGGCACATTCGAGAACAGTATCAAAAAGAAGCTCAATGACCAGACAAAGCTATCATTTTGGGTGCATAGCGTTTTCATTCCCCGTAAGCAAATGGCGGCATCTGTGCCGTTCACGGCGAAAAGCCCTCTGCTGTACCCTTTGGGCGTGGTATGGCGGTGCGGTCGGGTGCTGATATGCAGGCAAGACAGGCTGAAACAAACGATAAAGGCTGTGAAAAAGTATGGTAAATAGGTATAAAATAGCAGATAAGGTGGTCGAAGTTACGTCAATTTATGACGAGGTACACAAATACTGCGCCGACTATCAGACCGATGAAAATGCCGATTATACGGTAACTACCACGCAATCGGATATTGATTTCGAGCGTGAGAAATCTGCCCGTGAGGACGAGGTCGAGGGTATCCCGATAAGGCACTTCTCGGACAGCTACCTTGAAGAACTGGCAGTTTACCGCAAGATAGCGGAACAAATGATAAGTTATGATACGGTACTGTTTCACGGCTCTGTTGTGGCTGTGGACGGTATCGGCTATCTTTTCACGGCAAAGTCCGGCACGGGCAAATCCACGCATACAAGGCTATGGAGAGAGTATTTCGGTAATCGTGCAGTCATGGTGAACGATGATAAGCCCCTGCTGAAAATCACGGACAGCGGTGTGACCGTATACGGCACACCTTACAACGGCAAACATAGGCTCGGCACATATATTTCCGTTCCGCTGAAAGCTATCTGTATCTTGACGAGAGCTACCGTCAATCACATTGAGCCTATCAGCTTTGAACAGGCATATAAAATGCTCTTGCAACAGGTTTACCGTCCTGTTGATAGCGTTTTGATGATGAAAACGCTCACGCTGATTGATAGGCTTTCTGACAGCGTAGAGTTTTATAGGCTCGGCTGTAATATGGATATATCGGCGGCAAAGGTAGCTTACGAGGGAATGAGGTGACCGAATGGGGCAAATTCAATTTGATATGTTGGAGCGTGACGGGCGGTATATCAGTGTTCCGAAAGGTATCAGTATGCGCCCGATGATTCGTGGCGGTCAGGACGCTGTTGTGATTGAAAATCTCACGGATAAGCCGAAAAGATATGATTTGGTTGTGTATGTTCGGGGCAAGGAGCAAGGCGTTATTCACCGTGTCATTCATGCCAATGACGATAAATATATCATCTGCGGTGATAACTGCTGGCAGCTTGAATATGTCAAGCCTGAGCAGATAAAAGGCATTGTGACGGAATACTGCCGAAAAGGAAAATGGCACAATGTTAGCTATCTCCCGTATAGGCTCTATGCGAGGTTATGGGTTGATTTCCTTTTTTTGAAGCGTCCGATATTCTATGTTCGTGACAAGATAAAACGGAAACTGAAACGATGAAAAACAATGCGCTAAAATGGCTCTATGCCGTTCCCGAAAAGAAAAAGCTGTATATCCTTGCCCTAATGCTTGTGCAGGCTCTCAACGGCGGCAGCGGTGTCTTGTACGCCCTTTTACTGCGAAATATCGTGGATAATGCTACGGCACATGACAAGGTGGGATTTTGGCATTATGTACTGCTGACAGCTCTGCTTGTTCTCGGACAGATCGCTATTCGGGCGGTCATTCGGTGGCTGAATGAGCTTTCAAAATCGACATTTGAAAACATCTTCAAAGCTCGACTCATGCAAAATATCCTCCGAAAAGACTTCGCAAGTGTGAACGCCGTCCATTCAGGCGAATGGCTGAATAGGCTCACTAATGACACGGTAGTGGTCGCAGATGCCTATGTAGAGATTTTGCCCGGATTGGTCGGAATGGTGGTAAAACTGATAAGTGCGGTCATTATGATGATCGTGCTTGATTGGCGGTTTGCGTGTGTTCTTCTGCCTTGCGGTATCCTGCTGATACTGTTCACCTACGCTTTCCGAAAGGTGCTGAAACGGCTTCATAAACAGGTGCAGGAGCGTGACGGCAAGCTCCGTATCTTTTTGCAGGAGCATATCGGCAGTATGATGATAATTCGTTCATTCGCTGCCGAACAGCAGACGGAAGATGAAGCTACAGAGCATATGAAAGCTCACAAAACCGCAAGAATGCGAAAAAATCACTTTTCAAATTTCTGCAATATTGGATTCGGGCTTGCGATGAATGGAATGTACCTCTTTGGGGTGTGTTACTGTGGTTACGGAATACTCCTCGGTACGATTTCTTATGGTACTCTGACCGCTATTACACAGCTTATATCTCAGATACAAGCTCCCTTTACAAATATCACAGGCTACCTGTCGAGGTTCTATGCAATGACAGCAAGTGCGGAAAGGCTTATGGAGATTGAAAATTTCCAGAATGACAGCGAAAACACAGCTCATGATATTGATACCGTCAAGAAATATTGTGCCGATGAGCTGCTGTCATTCGGTCTGAAAAATGCTGATTTTACCTATTATCCTGCGGTCGATAGTATAAAAGACCTGACGAAAGATAATCAACCTGTTGTGCTGAAAAATATCAGCATTGAGATCGGCAAGGGCGAATATGTGGCGTTCACAGGGCATAGCGGCTGCGGAAAATCCACGGTACTGAAACTGCTCATGAGCATATATCAGCTCGACGGCGGTGAGCGTTATCTGACCGATACGCAAAGCACAAAACCGCTGACGGCTGAATGGCACAGGCTGTTCGCTTACGTTCCGCAGGGCAATCAGCTTATGTCGGGTACGATTCGTGAGGTTGTGGCTTTCGCTGACAAGGCAGATATGCAGAATGATGAGCGTATCAACAGAGCTTTGCATATAGCCTGCGCCGATGATTTTGTATCGGAACTTGACAGCGGTATTGACACCCTGCTCGGTGAGCGTGGCACTGGTCTTTCAGAGGGGCAGATGCAGAGAATCGCAATCGCAAGGGCGATATTTTCAGAAAGCCCGATACTGCTCCTTGATGAAGTGACTTCGGCGCTCGATGCCGATACGGAGAAAACGCTGTTACAAAATCTGCGGAGTATGACGGATAAAACGGTCGTGATCGTTACACATCGTCCTGCCGCTTTGGAGATATGTGACAGGGTGATCGACTTCATAAATACAGAAAAATAGCTCGGGCTTTTTACACTCTGAGCTATTTTTATTATCGCCTATTCATCTTCATCGTAACACTCGTCAAGCCATAGTCCGGCTCTGCGAATTATTTGTGAATATTTACGGCACTATTTTAGCTTCCTGATGTGCCTTATCAACTATCGCTCTGAACGTCTGCGGTGTCACAGCAAAGCGTTCCAACTTTGCCTGATACTCTGCAAGCCTTGCCGAGATTTCCTCAACTCCCTGACGTATTTCCTGCATATCTTCGGGATAAATATTCCCCGTCTGATTGACCTGAATTGCTATGGAATTTATGCGGTCGGATATTTCTTTCAGCCTTGCCTTTTCGGGTGCAAGTTCTTCATCCGTCAACTCAATTATGGGAGTGGCGATAATAGAGTTAAAAATATACTCCGACATTGAGCGCAAACCGCTTTCCTCCGTGTACTGTTTCAGCTTGGCAAACTCCTTGTCGTTCAAGCGGACTTTCAGCACCTTTGACTTCCGTTCATCGTCACTTTTTACATTCATAGACAAACCTCCAAAATAATAGTATTCGCCCATTTTCATTACCTATTATATCACTTTTTCTTTCATTTTTCAAGCGGGGTCTTAGGGGTGCAAAACCCTCTGACAAGCTATTGTATTCAGGATGGTCATTTTTCAAAATGTACCCCATGAATACCGTGCTTGCGAACAGAGAGTGCCGATTTTGCATCGGCACGGCTTATTCCGCCTTCGGGCGGTTTTCTCGCCTTTATTGCGAGAAATCGGAGCTATGCGACTTATCTCTTTTTATGCCGTCGCATTGGTCGGCGGTCATATCGCTCACGCTCCGCCGTGATACCCTCCCTCTGTTCACGATATTATTGTAGAATATCTCGGCGCAGTTATCGCGCAGTTTGGGCGGCAGTCTGGTGAAAATATCTCTCCATATATCAATACCAAATTTTGAGCCGTATCGTTAAGTATCTACGCTGAAAATTTCTGAAAATATGCGACAGGATATTTGTGCATAACGGAGATTATTTCAGCGACACTTAACGAAACCCTATTTTTATTGGTAACGATATGTAGAAGGCTGTAACCGCCACGGCAAAATCACTCTCTACTATACAACCGAGGAGTTTGATGATTTGCACCTGATTTTTACAAAAGTTTACACTTTGTTCATGGCGGTTCTCCCTATCGCATAAATTCAACAGTTATTTTTTATGCAGAATACAAACAAGTCGGGCTGTCCTCGGTCATATCCTATCTGCAAAAATTTTCATAGCGGAAAGGTACGATGTGGTGAAATGCTCGGTCGGCATTTTGAAATTCCCCATAACAATCTGTCGAACGCAAAACCCTAATGGGACAGAAAGTTTGAGCGCAATACCAGTAGACAAACGGTGCTGTTTCGCGCTATAATATTATCATCGGGATATGCTCCCGATGAACACAAGAAGGATACTTCAAAGCGAAAGGAAGTGAGATACGATGCTGACCTACGAACAGCAGACCGACAAGCTCCTGAAAAAGCGTAAGGCTCTGGAGGAACGTATGCGTGAGGATAGTGCAGAGATCGAAAAGATCAATGCCAAGCTGAGCGAGATGCAGCTTGCAAAGGTTCGGGAGACATTCGGGCTGTCCGAAAAGGACTTCTTCGAGCTTGTCACACAGCACCCCGAAAAGCTGTTGGAGCTTACTGCTCAGAACGGTGCCGCCGTGAGCGATACAGATACAGTTCCCGATGATGCCGATGTGGACGGACAGACTTCGTTCTTTGACAAGAAACGCAACCCTTATGCGGATTGAAAAATATCCGACATAATGTTTATAGTCGTACCGTCCAAAACAATGCCCTTTGTGTCCAAATCAGAAACATAAATTTTGGGCGCAATACCTATGGACAAATCGGGCGGTGTGCGCTATAATGTTACTGTGCAGGAGTAACGCCCTGCAACAAAAAGCCTATGCGTGTAGAGATAGATAATCGCAGGCGGAAAGGAGAAAATTGCAAAAGAAAGAGACACTTGCTGAAAAGGTGGAGCGATATAAAGACAAGCCTACCGACACAGCAACTTATGAAATTGAGGGACAGACTTTTATTGTCACCGCACACTTTGTCGGGGAGAAAAATCTCGACAAGGTGATCCACGATCATGCTTTTCACAGAGCAATGGAAAATTCCGAAACAATGTAGTCCTTACTGCCGTATTCGGTATTCCATGCTCTTTGAGATAGATATACCGAATATGGCTGCTTTGTTTGTCAGAAAGGAGTTAATCATTATGACAAAGCAGTCGCATTACAACGTGGGTATCTATGTACGTTTATCGCAGGAGGACGAACGTGCAGGAGAATCCATTTCAATAGAAAATCAGAAGAAAATGCTGACGGAATACGTCAGCCAACAGCCCGATTGGAGCTTGGTCGAAATCTGCGAGGACGACGGCTATTCGGGTACAGACTTTAACCGCCCCGGTGTTCAGAAACTTCTTGCCGATGCAAAGGCAGGAAACATCAATCTTATTCTTGTGAAAGATTTGTCGAGATTTGGGCGTAATTACATTGAAGTCGGTCAGTATGTGGATTACATTTTTCCGTCATTCAATATCCGTTTTATTGCCCTAAGCGACAATGTGGATACTCTTGAACGCAACAGCACGGCTATGGACATGATGCCGATCATGAATCTTTTCAACGAATGGCACGCATCATTGTCGAAAACCCGATAAAGCAAAACATACGCAAATACGACGTTTTTAAGTCCCCCTGCAAAGCAACAGCCCCGATACTCTTTTGAGTACCGAGGCTGTTTTTATGATAACTTTTCAATAACCCCCTTATCCATCTCATGCACCGTTTCGCACAGCACCGAAATATCCTCTGCCGAGTGTGAGCAAATAAGTATCGTTTTGCCCTGTTCTTTGTAGGACAGCAGATACTCCCTCATCTCTGCAACTCCTTCTTTGTCCAAGCCATTGAACGGCTCGTCAAGTATCAGTATCTTCGGGTTTTCCATTATCGCCTGTGCCAACCCTAAACGTTGCCTCATACCAAGGGAATACTTGCGAACGTGACGGCGGAGGTCCGGGTCAAGCCCGACTTGTTTCATACTGTTGCGGACTTCTTCCTTACCGATCTTGTTGTTGAGTCCTGCAAGCAGTTTTAGATTTTTGTATCCCGAATAGTAAGGGATAAAACCGGGCGTTTCAATGATGATACCCATATCCTTAGGAAAGTCAACGTCCTTTCCCACACGCTTGCCGTCAACAGTTATCTCACCGTTTGTGGGTTTGATAAACCCGCAGATACATTTCATAAGCATTGTTTTTCCGCTTCCGTTTCTGCCGATAAGACCGTGAATTTTGCCTTTCTCAAAGCTGACACTAATGTCCTTAAGTATCTGCGTTTTTCCGAGGGTGAGGTCAACATTCTTTACATCAATAATATCCATTTTGCCCTCCTTATGCTGCGATCTCCGCAACATTATCATAGTTGAATTTCTTAATAGCGAACACGCAAAATACAAGCAGCACCACAATAAACGTGATAAGATAAATTACCGAGAATTGCAGCGACACCACAGGCTGTCTGAAATACTTGGTAAAGTGCAGCCATATAATGCTGTTCGCCATTGGCATTGTCCACATCAGCATTGTTTTTATTGAGCAAAAAGCTGTGCCGAGCGATATAACTGCTCCGCAGAGCACAAAGCCCGCAGTCTTTTTCTTGATAAGCGAGAACGAGAGCAGCAGCAAACCGAGGATCAGCAGATATGCAAATATCAGCAGATAGCTTTGCACCGCTGTGCTGTAGACCGAAAGCTGATTATACAGATTTTCGGGAAGAAGCTGTACTCCGAAATTCTGCGATTTTTCAGGAAAGCGTATTGCAAACTGTGTAGCAACTTCGCTCCAGCGATTGCCCCAAAAGCCTTTACCTATCATCGGAAGGGTAGCACCAATGAATATAAATGCAAGATATGACAAAGTCATCATTACAAGCTTTATTACTTGCCCTATCAGCCAGTTGATGCGTCCTACTCTGATAATATAAAATACAGTATTTGTATCTATCTTCGGAAAGTCTGCTATGAGCGTTAAAAACACAAGCGGTATTATGAGCAGTATCGCACCGCTGTTTGCAATAGCTATAAACGGTTCAAGCATATTGAGCGGCTCGCCCATTTCCTCTGCGTTTTTGAGAAGCGGCTCTATTGCGAAGTTGTATATAAAGATAAGCAGCACACCGAGAATTATCATTCTCGCATCGCATACCCATTTGACATACTCTGTTCTGGCACAGGAGAAGGCTTGTTTTAAGTTGATATTTTTCATAGTGCGCCTCCTTAATTGCCCTTGTCGGTGCGCAGGTTCATTATTGCTATAAAACCAATAAGAGCCGCTGCGAGATAAACCACATTAAAGATAAGCATATTTCGCTGAGTTGCTGACATTTCAGAAAAACTAATGTATGCAAGCTGCCTTGGTGAGTCCGGGGTGAATGCAGAAACCTTATCGTATATTTCATAATCCCCAGTTTCAAAGCCTTTGGATATCAGCTTGTTAAGAGCTGTACTCCATACATATATAAGCATAAACGGCAAGCAGGTAATAATATATGGATTTTTACAGAACGACGATAAGAAAAACGCTGGAAGTGTTGAGAATGCACCATAGATAAACGCCGCGATCAGATTTTTTACTACCGCAGCAGTGATACCGTCGGGGATTATCCATTCAAGCTGTTCGACAGATAAATTATAGCTTTCAAGTGAAGGAAATGCAATCCATATGATTATTCCAAACAGTGCCATTCCGAGCATAACAGCAAGCCCTCCGGAAAGGAAAGATGCAGTAAATTTTGAGAAATAATACCTTATCTTTCCCGACCGAGTTATAGTAAAGTGCATAAGTCCATTGTTGCGCTCAGCACAGAATGAAACCATAAAAGGAAATGCCACAATAATTGGAATAAACATAGTGATATAGCCTGACAAACCATTTTGAAACAATCTTATTGATGCGAAATCATCATGTTTCTCAATGAATATATGGTCGAATGAGAAGAATGCTTCAAATATCGAGTAGCTCTTATCGTTGGAATTGTCACGAAACGCTGATGCCGTAAAGCACAGAACGCATGTCATTAGTGTAGCACCAGCAAAGCCGATGTTTATAACTGCCTTGTTAAGGTCTTGCCTAATGTTATTCAATGTCTTCATTATCTTCACCTATTTTAGTATAAACGAACTCGGTTATATTTGTTTTACTTATTTTGGAATAGGCAAGCTTTTCAAACTCATAGTTAGGATAATTATATTCTTCCGGATCTGTGTAGATCACAGCAAAATCAGCTCTGTATTCCTTTCCGCTGCCGAAAAGCTCCGTTCCGGTGTTCAGCGTTATCATCACCTGCATACCCTCTTTAAGCTCCCCATCTCTATACCAGATTGGAACATCACAGATTGTTTTTTTATCATTCAGGATTATCTCTGCATATTCATCAGACAGGGAACGAATAGTTCCGAAAAAGTTATATTTATCATAATTATCTATCATATTAAAGAGATACTGTGTTTCTCCACCGATTGTTTCTTTGTGATCAAAAATGCTTATACTTTCAATTATTACTTCACCTGTATTGAATCTGTATCCGATCACCTCAACCCCTTGCTGTTCTTCTCCGTAATTACCTTTAAGATCATTGTTAAGATAATTAAGGTCGGCAGTAAAAAACAGATAGTCGTTTGAAAACTCATATTCACTTCCTTTTATGCGCTTCATATTCATAAAGGTATCCTCATAGGGAATGTTCATGGGTGCTGCTGCACTACTGTCAAATTGATCACCATTTGCTTTGTAAACATCGCAGTATTTTATTTGCCCACTTTTATCCAGTTTTAGATAACCCTTTGGCGTAATCCCGAAATGATTATTTATTATCTTTTCTGACATCATCTCACTACCCACAGAGTAGGTGTCATTTGCAAATCTCTCAGGTGTCATTTTAGATGACATAGTATTTCCGTCTTGGATAAAAGTTAGAGTATCTCCGTCATAATTAATTATCTTAACCTCTATCAGTTCTTCGAAATCTGTTTCGGTTATGCTTTCATTCGTACTGTCAATTCTTTTTTCTGTTATTGATTCGTTATACTGTGTATCAACAGAACTACTGCACCCGACTAAGATTATAGCTGCGATCACCAATAATAATTCTCTGTATTTCATACAGCTACAACTCCATAGTTATCTCGCCGGTAACAGCATTTACTTTTATATCCTGTTGCCTACCGTCATCTGTATGCCATATAAAGCACCATGTCGGTTCAAAGCAACTTTTGGCTTCGTTTTTAAAATCCTCTTCCATTTTTGAATTAAGTTCTTCATCCTCAACTGGCGAGGGTGCAGTATTTTTACAGCAGTAATATAAGGTGACTTGCTCAATATTGTATCTTGATTTATCTGCAAGGTTATCCAAAAGAATGGTTACCGCGCCTTCAAGTGATATTAACTTATCAAGCTTCTTAACGTTCATTTCTTTAGTACCAAACCTGTTTGTAAAGAAAATAATATTGTCCTTTCCATCAAGATAAAACAGCATATGGCTTGGAACATAGTTTGTTACGACCTTATATTCCGATCTTTCTTCGACTTCAAACAAAGACGAAAAGAAAGGTTCGAGCATCATTCCATTATAGCTCACAGCACAAGTGACCTCGGCACATTTTTCCATGTTATCATCTAAAATGTGCGTAATGATATAGGGATATATTTGAAATCCATCATAAAGCGGAAAAAAAGCAGACGAGATACAATCCGAAACCCTATCACATATTTCTCCGATGCTGCATTCTCCATTTTTTAGTTCTATTATTTTTTCTTTGTCGGTATCGGCGTAATAAGTTCCAAGCACTTCAGTCGTATTGACAGAGCCTCTTTCGTTTGAATAATAATTTTCAGGACAGTTGTTTCTGAAAAAAGAAACATAACCATTGTCAGAATTATATATGTAAACCCTGTCCGCTTCCTGTTTCCAGTTTATCTCATTATATTCATCTCCGAACATGGCTTTGAAAAAAGACTTACTGTTTTCAGCCTCATTATCCGATACAGCAGGTTCAAACGGGAATGTGTATACCTCGTCTATACTAATGCTATCTATTTTTTCAGGCAGTTTTATCTTTCCAAGATCTTTTCCTTGGAGCTCATCACATCCATTGAATATTTGTTCAACAGGTACTGTCTCAGCATTGTTAATGTTATAAGTATTTTTATCATTATCATTCTCTGTGCAGGCAGTAAACGTACATAATGCTAAAGCTAAAGCTAGGATTTCTTTTAATATTTTCATTATATTCCTTCTTTACACTAACTTTATTGTAAAAGGAGCAGTATAAAACTGCCCCTTTAATATAAATCGTACGGTCTATATAATCCATGTCTTATTATTTAGCTATGACTTTACCACTGGAGCCTGCTGTATATCCTGATGTTGAATAATTCAATGTTAAACGTATCTGTGCTGCATTTCCAATGTACGCATTTGTATATGTAGCAGATGCAAGAGGCTTTAATCCTGTAGATGAATATGTACGGGTTATAGCAAATCCCCATGTTCCAATAGTATAGTCATAAACATATCCTTCGCTTACAAGGCTATTAGCATTAAACGAAGTTATGTTGTCTTGCATTTTGATTTTCTTATACGTTCCAATAGTAAACACTTTATTGTTACCGTTATCTCCGATTTCAGTGTAGGTCTCTATATCACTGGTCGGAGCTCCTTTTGCCCAATGAAGATTATAGTTTTGCCATGTAGAAGCACTAGCACTTATACCCATACTAACCGCCGTAACAGCAGCAACACCCATAGCCATTAATTTCTTACCAAGTTTACTCATTTTAAATTCCTCCATTTCACATTTAATAACTCTTATCATAGCTTTTTTATACATTTACCAAATAGCTCACTCAACTTTTATAGTTTTTCAATACATCTTAAGAAAACTTGCTTGGTTTGCTGCAGATTATTTTATTCTATAATTGTTGCTTTGGATCATTCTTATAAAACCGCTGTAACTGTTCCATCTTTGCAGTCAACAGAAAAATACTGTATCATATGCTGTCCGCTTTGTTCTGAATACATAATAAAAAACCATTTTGCGTAGCAGTTCAGATTTGCAAGATCACCCTTAGTTTCGTCCATATAAGGCTCATACATAAGAACCACATCATCAAACACATAGGCTGAATTGG
Organism: Ruminococcus sp.; assembly: GCA_017470535.1. GTDB lineage: Bacteria > Bacillota > Clostridia > Oscillospirales > Ruminococcaceae > NK3A76. The sequence goes on from JAFUYP010000076.1 coordinate 18,867, forward strand.
GTGCAAGTTCATTTTCAAGGATATCACAGGCACCTTTGAACGAAAGCACCTTTTCGAGCTCGTCTGTTTTTATCGCCTTATAACTCGGCGGGGCTGCATAAAACACTATATCTGCGTTGTCATCAAAGTCACTATAGGTCTGCAATATATGCAAATGATTATTCTCTTTGAGCTGATCGGGGGTATGATGTAAAGGATGCATATGCAAAAGGCCGACTCCCTTATAGCTTTTTTGCATTTCTACACCATAGCTTTTTTGCGTACCGTTATTATTTACGTATACATCATACACCTTAGTATCGAGATCGTCGTCAAAAACTTCTTTTGCTTTATGTGCATAGTTTTCCGATTTACTGATAGTTTCTTTTGCTTTTTCGTCAAATAGTGGTATAGAACTCGGTGATACAGTTACAATATCAGTCTCATAGTCCGCACTCGGATTAAGTGATGTCAAACTATTGGGTATGCGGTTCTCATTGATATAATATGCCCCTGAAACAACAGCACACGCATCTATCACATCCTCTGATGTTCCAGGAGGCACTTCAAACACTTTTTTGATTTCAAGGCTTTTTTGCTTTTCCCATTCTTTATCATCAGCCCTATTAATTGCTTCAAGTTCAAGTTCATACACTCCTAAAGGCTGTGTAATATGAAGCATTGACTTATCAGGCAAAGTAAACTTAGTATAGTTTGTGTTATATGCCTGATCAATATCATCAAGGATTTGGCTGCAAGGGACATATTGTTCTGTTTCTATCCCCTCATTACTGTTTTTATAAGTTGAACAAGAAGATAGAATCATGGTAACAAAAAGCCCTGAAATACAAAATATGTTCTTAGCAAAACTTTTATGCACCATAAACTTTTCCGCTAACAGAACTACCTATGCCGGAAGGCTTAGGATTAAGTGTCATTGTAACGTCTATTCTATATCCTTTTTTGATATTACTGCTTGTATGTGTAACGTTACGTGTTCCTGTTGTGGAATATGTGTTGGTACTGTTTGATGGTGTATACCCTCCAACCTTTATACTCCTTGTAACAGAGCATCCACTGACGATAGAATTAACCTTATAAGTGACATCAACGCTTCCATTTGCAGCTGCTCTAGAAATAAACAATGTTTTACTGGTAAGAATACCAGTATTACTTATATATAGCGAGTAATTATTCTCATATACATCGGCAGCAGATGCAGAAGAGCCCATCATGCTAATCGTCATAGCCAATGTAGCACATAAAGCGATAACTTTCTTTCTAAGCTTCATAATAAATACCTCCCAATAGTTATAGTGTTTCTTGGCAAAAAGCCTGTTTTCGGATAAGGCTGTACAAAAACGCTGTCAAATCACCCTTTGGGAATATTTGGCTGCGCCAAATATACTGTACAGTATATTTTCGTTACTGCATCGGTATCAACCCCCAATCTTCAAATAAATGAATGCATTAACAAGTCGATGTTGTGCTGTAAGTTGTAATAGTTTCATAGTTTGCGCCGCTATAAACCTTTGCAACGGTTTTCACCCTATATGTTCCACTTGAAAGTGACGACTTTGTGTTTTGAAAAACTCCATACCATGTGTTAAATGTCTTTGACCAGCTTGTAACATTTGTCCAAGAATTTCCGTTTTTCTTTTGTAAAGTCTGTGTCATGACTATCTTAGTTGCCAGTGTTGAGAAACCAAATACGGTACTTTTACAGTTTGCAATCTTATTTGATATGCTTAGAGTGCTTGATACACGCTGCGTGTAGCTATACTCTTCAATAATCTCCTCATTAACAGGCGTGTCAAGCTCAGGCTCGGCAAAAGCGGTTAGCGTTAACGATGTGAACATTAAAAGGGATAGAACAATTGATATTATTCTTTTCATAAACATTCCTCCAAATACAAAAAATATGGTGAAGGTTTAAATGTCCTTCACCATATATAGCGACATAAATATGCAATTTGTGATTGAAAATTATACTATTCTTTTACTTTTGTAGAACTGCACAAATCCAAAACGTCTTCTTTGTTTAAATTGCTAAGAATTGTAAAGGCGTATTCATTGTTGTTCCAAATAATTGTATAACTATCATCTACTTCAGAATACATGACCTTATATATACTACCGTAATCGTCATAAATTGTTTCATAGCCAGTTTGTTCATTATCTATATCTTGAATATAAGAATCAATAGTATATTGTTCAAAAAATATATATTTATCATTATTAGAATATGAAACAAACAATGAATGATTATCAATTAAGCGTTCTGTTTGTGTAAAACCACTTGGCAATTCACTTATATAATATTCTTTTTCAATTGATGCCGGATAAGAATCCGAATTGTTTTTGTCAACGGAAATTTCTGTATGATCACCAAATATTTTTGTTATAAAGCCAAAGAATGCCTCTCGAACAGCGCTGACGCTTAAAGCAGATGCGGAAAGAATAATAATAGCTGCTGCAATGCAAGCAGCTCTGCGTCCTGCAGTTGAAATCATATTGTAATATGGTTTTGATCTTTGATTTATTAGTTTATCCATTTTTTTCTTATAGCTTTCAGAAAAAAGATGACCATCATTTATTGTAATCTTCTCTAATTCAGTGTCTACCTCCTTTTCAAAAACATCGTTCAGCGCTTCAATAAAAACTGAATATTCATTCATTTAACACCCCTCCGTTTCGAGTAAACTCTTTAAACGTGATTTTGCATACTGCATTCTTTTTCTTACAGCAGTTTGAGTAATACCAATTGTTTCGGCTATTATTTTATAATCAAGTCCGCAAGAAAAGAATAAATATAATATTTCCCTGTCCTGATAATTAAGCTTACGGATACAGTCTCTTAAATATATTTTATCATATTCAGATAAAAACTCATTTGTAAGCATTATCTCGTCATTGTATTCCATCATTTCTATGCCCCTCCTCTCTGCTTTTAATATGTCAAAAGCTTTGTTTTTGCTAACAATATATATGTACCTTTCTATCTTACTTTTATCAATTGATTTGATCTTGTCATAGTTCTTTGCAAAATAAAAGAAAGTATTTGCAGCAGCATCTTCCGCAAGTTGTTCGTTCTTTATTATAGACATAGCAATAGAATACACTTTGGTAGTATATTTCTTATAAAACCTTTCAAAGCTTTTTCTATCGTCCGGATCGTCAATCATCATATATAAAAAGAGCATTTTAGACCTCCTCATTTAGAAATAGTATTCTCTATAATATATAGCGATCATAATTCAGCATTTGTGATTAAAAAAACAAAAATTGTAATTATACACAAAACATATAGCTGTTTTATTATAACATTTATTTATGTTGGTTTCAAGATTAGTGGTGAGTATTTTACTATATCAGTGATTATACAGCAATCTGCCAAAATCCATATACACAATTTTGTTAATATAAACAAATGTTCGATTATCCTATTGACAATCCCTTTTGCCCGTGCTATACTAAAATATACAATCAGAACGTACGTTTGATTTGCAAAACATAACATTTAGGAAAGAAGGACTGATAACCGCAATATATCATTTTAACGTCAAAATGGTCACACGCTCAAAAGGCGGTTGTTGCGTTGCAAGCGCTGCATATATCGCTGGTGAGAAGATCAAAAATGAGCGTGACGGTAAGATCCACGATTACCGCAACAAGCACGAGGTTGTCCATAAGGAGTTATTGCTGCCTGCGAATGCTCCGCCCGATTTTCGTGAACGTTCCAAACTATGGAACGCTGCCGAAGCAGCTGAAAAGCGCAAGAACAGCCAAACGGCTCGGAGTATTAACGCTGCTTTGCCGAAGGAGCTGTCAAGAGAGGATCAGATCGATTTAGTGCGGCAGTTCTGCGAGCAATGCTTTGTGTCGCAAGGTATGTGCTGTGATTTCGCAATCCACGACAAGGGCGACGGAAATCCTCACGTTCATATTCTGCTGACTACCCGAAAAGTTAAAAGGTCGGGCTTCACCGAAAAGGAACGTGCGTGGAATGACCGCAAGCTGCTGCTTGAATGGCGTGAGCGCTGGGCGGATTGGTGCAATCACAAGCTGTATTATGTTTCGGACGCTCGTGTTGATCACCGAAGCTATAAGGAGCAGGGCATTGACAAGCTGCCACAGATTCACCTCGGTGTCGAAGTCTGTGCCGTTGAGCGCAAGGGCTTCAAGACAGAAAAGGGAAATCGCAACAGAAGGATAAGACAACGCAATCTTGAAACGGAAATAGCTGCGCTTGAAAAGCAAATGCAGACGGTTCGTGCCGAACATAAGCAGGAGACGATCGACTATATCGAAGCAAATATTGGCTGCAAGGTGTCTGACGCTTTTGTCATTCACGACATGCAGGACACGCTTGTCAAGTATGATCAATTCCTGCAAAGCCGAGGTGTGCCTTGTGAGTTTATGTTCTACAATGAGGACAGGTGCGAATTGTTTGTGCCAAAGGCTGAAAAAGAAAGGGCACTTTCTTTGCTTACACGCTACAAGAAAACACATTCCGAAAAGGGCTTTGAAACGGAAAAGACCATCAACAACAAGGCGAAGCGATGAGCCGCAGCAACCGAGCCGTATGGCTCGCTTTGGGGAAGTCCAGAGGGGTCTCCCCTCTGGCGCACTTACAAACCCTCCGTGGTTTGTATAAGTGCGCCCTCCGGGGGTAGTGAGCTTAAAACGAGTACACATATTGCGCAGAAAGCGAGCCGCCCACGATCAAACCTTCGTGTATGCGAATAGCTGCGTATGCAGCCGGCGCAGAATTGCGCCGAACGGAAAGGAGAAATGCTATTGAGTAATAAAAAGCTGACAACAGAAGAAAAAATCGAAAAGTCAAAGAGTATCACCGAAGAAATAAGTAAAATCGAAAAGCGCCTCAAAGAGAGGCGTGACGCTCAAAAGAAGCTCGATGCCGAAATTGCAGATGAGCTGGAGAAAGCCGAAATGGTGACTAATCAGGCAGTCGGTAAGATGTTCAGAAGCAGAATGAAGGACGCTCTGCCGCTGGACAAGTACGGCGAGATCATTGATTTTATGTTTATGCACGAGGACTGCACCGAGTTCATAGCCGAGGTGATAAAAGAGTACAAGCAAGAGCTTGAAAAAGCAAAGCAGGCTGAAACTGCTCACAAGGACGAAGCCGCCTATTCGGACAATGGCAGCATTCCAGCGTAAATAGAATTGTGTAAAAGAGGAAAGGTGAGTCCAATGTAAACAATAGAGCCGCTTGCAAGTGTAAAGACCTCGCCAATCTTAAAGCTTGCAGCGGTATTAAGAAAAGCTGTACACAAGTTCAAATTCAAAAATATCTGATGAGCCTGATCAGATACTCCAAGCGCTTGCTACGTCGTCCCGTGCAGGTTATGATTGCACGGTCAAGCAATTATCGCACGGAAGCGGACGCCATTATTAAAACGCACCGTGCGACCTCCTTTCAGAACGGAGAATTATTGAAACGAACAAATAATAATGAACAGCAAATATCTGAACAGAAAAAAGACAACAAGAAACTTGAAATCTCCGAAAAAGACCGCAGAGCGTTCCTGACCGCTTTGAAGATCGGTTACTACAAGGAGTTTCATAAGCAGGGTATTTTGAGCGATGAGGAGTTGGTATATCTGATAAATCTGCAAGCTAAATATTCTGCATAAGGTAAAACCCCTGCATATTTTTATTGCTCCGCTTGACTGCTGCCGCAGCAAATGGTATAATAAATATGCAGGGGGATTTTATCCCCGAATAACGGGGGAAGGAGGTACAATGTATAGCAAGATAAAAGTTGCGGCGTACTGCCGTGTCAGTACAGATTTTAGTGATCAATTGAATTCACTCGCAACTCAGAGAAATTATTTCAACGAGTATATTAACAACCATGACGAATGGGAGCTTGTGGAGATTTACTACGATGAGGGTATCACGGGAACTTCAACGAAGCACCGTGAGGGCTTCAATCGCATGATAGCCGACTGCGAGGCCGGCAAGATTCAGCTTATCCTCACCAAAGAGGTCAGCCGCTTTGCAAGGAACACTATCGACACTCTGACCTACACCCGTAAGCTGTCGGACTTGGGTATCGGCGTGATATTTATGAATGACGGCATTGATACGAGAGATAAGGACGGCGAACTCCGACTTTCAATTATGGCGAGCATTGCGCAAGAGGAATCGCGTAAAATCTCCGAACGTGTCAAATGGGGTATGAAGCGCAGAATGGAGAACGGCGTTGTTCTCGGTTGCGGACGAATTTATGGTTTCAAGGTCGTTGACGGCAAGCTGGAGATAGTCCCCGAAGAAGCCAAGATAGTCAAGGAGATATTTCATCAGTATCTCTACGAGGGAAAAGGTTCGACAAGGATTGCTAAAGACCTTACCGAGCGTGGCATTCCTACGCTGAATAACAGAATATGGAGCCCACAGCACGTTTTGAAAATTCTCGCTAATGACAAGTATGTCGGTGATCTGACTCAATGGAAATTCTATAAGCCGAACGTGCTTGCCGAAAGGCGCATACCAAACAAAGGTGATTGTCCCGACTCTCCGCTGATTACTGTTAAGGATCATCATGAGGCTATTATTTCAAGAGAGGTTTGGGACGCTACTCAACAGGAACTGGAGCGCAGAGGAAAGCTCACCCGTGAGGGTCGCAAGCATTCAAAATCGTATTGGTTCAGCGGAAAGTGCAAATGCGGCAAGTGTGGATTCAGTTACATCAATGCAAGCTCATCAAGCCACGATTACAGGTATCTCGGCTGCCGAAACAGACAGCTTAACGGTAAAGATGTCCGAACAGCACCTACGGGCGAGGTGATCGGCTGCGATAATCATTCCGTTGATGAGCGTATCCTTTCGCTGGCTATGAAAACGCTGCTCGAATATGTCAAGGATTTACGAAAGCCTATCGAAGCCGAGATGGTCGAGGAAATACAGCAAATGCAAACGTCTATTACTGCTGTTGACACGACTTCGATCAAAGCTGACATTGATAAGCTGAAAAGTAAAAGACTGAAAGCAGTTGACCTGATGCTTGAAGGGCTTATCTCAAAGGAAGCTCTCAAGGAACAGACAGATTTTTATGACAAAGAAATATCTGCGCTGACGGAAAAGCTGTCGATCTCGCAGGATATTTCATCAAAATTCAAGAAACAGACCCAAACGATACACAAAGCTATTGAAAAGATACGCAGCCTTTCGGATGGTGATCTTGAAAGCACCGAACTGTATGGAGAGATGCTCCAGCAGGCTATATTTCCCGAATACGGACAAATGAAGGTATATCTTTGCGGAATGCCCTGTGCATTTGATATAGCTTACAGTGTAAAGAAAGCGCCGAGAATCGGCATTTATGACATCACTATTGAAAAATGTGAAGCCGAAGGTTTATGACGGTTTTCGGCAATGATAGACACGCCGCAAACACCTCAAAGAAAATCCGTGCGGTCATGGTGTCCAATGCAAAACAGGGCAAGTATCACGCTCCCGTTGCACCTTTCGGCTATCTTGTGGGAGACACTGAGGACAGATTGCCCGTAGTCGATGAAACGAACGCTCCCTACGTCCGTATGATGTACAAAATGCGTTCCGAGGGTGCAAGCTCTCCGCAGATTGCAAAGGCTCTGAACGCACAGGGAGTTATCACACCGTCCGATTACACTTACAAGCGTTTGGGCAAGCCGAACCCCTACATTTCCAATCATCTTTGGAACGCCGCAATGGTGCGTGATATTCTCGAAAATCCGATTTACAAGGGCTGTGTTGTGAGCCAGAAATTCACTACCGTATCCTATAAGAATCACCAAAAGTATATCAGGGATTCCGATGAATGGATCGTCATTGAAGATGCCTTTGAGCCTATCATTGACAAGGAGTTATGGGATAAGGTGCAGGAGGTCAACAAGTCGTGCAGTCACGGCAAGGTCACAAAAAGCGGAATTATACTTCCACTCGGCGGTCTGATGTACTGTGCCGACTGCGGGGCAAAGCTGAAAAATAATACCACGTTCCATGAATCAAAAAAGCGTGGCAAATATAAGCTCGTCACCTATATCTGCAACACCTACGCCAATCATGGCAAAAATGTATGCTCCTCACATTCGATTTTACAGCGTGTCATTGAGGGGCTTGTGCTTGAGGATATTCGTGCAAGGGCAAAGCGTGTCATTGAGGACGAGGACGGCGAGAGAAAGCGTTACATTGCTATCAAGGCAAACGAACGCAAACAGCAGGCCGAGGACGAGAGCCGACTTCTGAAACAGGCTGAGAGCCGTCTGGCGGAGCTTGACACGATCATCAGCAAGACCTACGAGGAAAGAATGCTCGGCAAGCTGCCCGAAGATTTGAGTACCAAAATGCTCGAAAAGTATACTGCCGAACAGAGGGAGCTTTCCGAAAAGGCTGAACAGTGGCGTAGATCGAGCCGACAGGCAGAGCAGGACATTCAGGACGTTGAGAGGTTCATTCAGCGTTTGAAAAAGTGGAGTGATGTGGAATGCCTTACCCGTGAGCTGTGCCTTGACCTGATCGAGTTCATTGTGGTCTATGCCCGTCCCGAAGAATACGGCGCACCTCGAAAGATCGACATCTACTACAAGTTCATCAGCAAGCCCCTCGCAGACAGCAGAAACCTTTTACTTCCGCAGAATTGCGTGGAAATTCATCAATCGTAAAATGGTTGTCCTTTTGGGTGGGTGATTACTATCAGGGAGTTAAAATAGTCGTCAATGCGTTTATCGACAAGCTTGCGCTCATCGGAGAATGTGTGCTGACAGACAGATTTCAAGACCGAGGGGGTAGACCAGCCGCCACGCTCCATAGCGTATTTGTCGGGGATACAGAGAAGAAACTCTATCGGCGGCACTAATGCAAGCCTTGAAGGCAAGACAACTAAGCCCAAGGTACCTGGAAAGTAATACATAACAACAAAAGACCCGGGATCTCTCCGGGTCTTTTATAATGCTTTTTTACCACTGTATCTCTTTAACATCAAGTCCCTGTGTGTCGTCAAAATTCTCAATATCTGCCATAAACAGCACCTGATCGTAGCTGTCAGCGTCTGCAAGCGAAGACAGCGTCATTCCGTCTGCGGCACGCTCGTCGATGACCGTTACCTTTGAGTAGTGGGATACTAAAAACGGTATCACCGGGTCGGCGCCAGGTGTTTTTATTATGAGCAGGGAGGGTGCGTCCTTGTTTATCGTTGTGATGTCTACCTTCTCGTAGTTACTGCCGTAGAGGAACACATCAAGCGGCTGTTCGCTTGAAAGGGCGCTGCGGTCAAATACCGATCTGTACGTTGTCTGTGTATCTGCGTGCGTGCATACAGCGCTTGTCACCGATGTGCCGTTTTTGGGAGTGTAAAGCTCTATGTTGTCGGGCGTTATCTGCTGCCTGATGCTCAGCTCTGAGCATAGCGAGCCTATAAATCCGCTCAGTGCGTGTTCGCTGTCGTAGTCTGACAGCGGACGGGGAGTAAAGCCCATTTTGCGTATCATGGAATAGTATACATCAAATGCCCCGGTAGTTGTGATACAGGGGGCTGTGCGGTAGAAGATGTAATTCTCTCTTGACGAATACAGCGTACTGTAAGCGTCAAGCGTCGCTACCGAGCTGTCGATGCTGTTATAAAGCCTGTCGATAAAATGCCGCTGGTCAAACCCCGACCCGACCGACGGTATATCAGCTGAATATATACCCGATGCTGACGGTAACACGCAGGCGTATACTGAAACGTCCTTGTGCGACGCTGCAAATATGTTTATTCTGTCAGCATAGTCAAACATCTCATCGTCGTCGATAGTATCGGCAGGTCTTATGGCTGAATCTTTTATCAGGTATGTGCCGTCAAGCTCAGTCTTGCCGACAGTGAGCAGCAGCCCCGAGCGCAGCGCCTTGAAGCTGTTTTGCAGCGGAAAATCCTCATTTATGAGCTTCTCTGCATCACTGGTGCTTCTTATAGAGCTTTTGCTGCCGTTTTCCTTCGGAGGGTGGAAAAACAGCGTCGCTATCGCAAACATAACGATGATAGTAAAAAACATTATTATCCCGATAAGATCAAGGATCTTTTTCATGTTCTGTCCTCCTTACAATGCCAGCAGACCGGAAAAGTCCTGTACCCTGCCTGTCATGAACGCCGTCGATAGGATAAGCAGCATAAGCTGCCACAGCGGTCTTAAAAACGGTATAAAGCTGTGTCTTGATCTGCCGAGCCTTTTGTACGCAAGGTCAAACACGCCTGTGGTGATAAGCAAGCCTGTTATCATGATAACGGCGTAGTTTTCAAAGAAGTGAAGTGTAAGATTATCTATGAGCATACCGTTCTTGCCGAACATCGCCAGGATGAACGAGAAAGCATAGCTGCAGTCCTCACTTACAAAGAATACCATTGCCAGATGTATGAGCAGCATATTTATTACCATAGCCACGACATACGGCAGCTTTTTTAATATCCTGCCTGCAAACAGAAGCTCTGCTATGCAAAGAACAGCTATATACATACCGAACATAAGCCTTGAAAGCGATGTGCCGTACCATAATGACATAGCTGTACCTGTGAGTATTATGCCAAGCACCATGAACAGCCTGCCGCCAAGAGCATTCACCGGGTCGTAGATGTACGATTTGAACCACGATGTCACCGACACGTTGAATTTGCCTATGAACTCGGTCGCAGATACGCTTTTGAAAGGGTGGTCGAAGTTTACAGGAAGCTCTATGCCGAGCATAAGGCTCACACCTCTTGCCATGTGGGATATTGACGCAAACTCAAAGTACACATAAAGCCCTGCGCATATCACGCCGAACCATGCTGTGACTGCCGATACGCTGCCTATGTCGATCTTTGTGAGCTGACCCCACATTTCGCCCATAGTGCAGCTTATTATGCACTTTTCCGCAAGACCTTTAAGATAGAGTGATATGCCGTCGTTTGTTTTTTCTATCGACATCTGAGGCGCTGAGAACTGCTGTGACACCTCGCCGTATCTCATGAGCGGTCCTGCCGTCAGACATGGGAAGAACCCCACAAATGCCGCCACCAGCGAGAACCTGTGGTCGCACCTGATGACACCCTTATAAATATCAAGATAGTATGACATAGCCGCTAATGTGTACACAAACACCCCGAGCGGAGGGAACAGCTTTGAGATAGTGCCTGCACCTTTGAAGCCGAGCATGGAATACACTGCAAGCCCCAGCATGGTAAGCTCTATCGTCAGCGCTATGACAAGCACTGCGCCCTGAGAGCGCTTTTTAAATCTTAGATTATCTATCGTCATACCGAGCAGATATGCAAGCAGCATAGACCCTGCAAACGGTATAAGCGCATAGAGGGAACGCCACCCGAGAAAGACACACTCCCCGAGAATGAGCATCTTTGCCTTATGCTTAGCCGGCACAAAAGCATACAGCCCTATAAACAAAGGCAGAAAGAAATATAAAAACAGCAGTGATGACATTATCATTTTCTTTCCGTCCTTTCTTCTTATTCCTCCGTCAGCCTGTAAAGCTCCTCTTTGCTGATCGTGGCATTGAGTATCTCCAAAAGCCCGTTTGGCGTGGTGCGTGAGGGGAGGGAGAGCTTTTTGTAAAGCGCCTGCCGCCTTGCCTTTGAGTCGGGTCTGCCTGTAAGACCGGTAAGGTAGAGGTCAGTCTTGGTGATGCCGCCGCTTTTTTTATCGCTTTCAAAAACTCCTGCCTTTTCAAAGGCTTCTTTTATTACTTTGATGCTCACACCCTCGACACCTAACTTGCCCTCCTTTGAAGGCTCTGCCTTGCGCTTTTCCTTGCCGAAGATGTCGGGGATATAGACATTGATTATTCTCCCCACGGGGCAGATGCCCTTGATGTAGCCACGAATGCGAAACCCTGCACTGTCCGGGTCTGTGAGTATTATAACGCCCGTTTCCTTGGCGCATTTTCGTATGTAGCCGCAAAGCTCCCTGTCGCCGTAAACGGAAAAGCCGTCGGTGACTATAATGTGTGCGTCCACAAACGAGCTTAGCTTTATCTTGTCGTATTTGCCCTCTACTATTATGGGCATATCTATTCTGAGCTTTTTCATGTCAGTCCTTTATCGCCATGCACTTGGCGGCACATTCTTCGAGTGCGAGTATGTCGCCGCCCTTTGCAAGCCCCTTTGTTTTGAGTAAAAGGTCAGTGTCAGAAAGCACACCTATGACCTTTCTTATCCTTTGAAGCCCTATCCTGCCGCAGTCAGAGAAAGCGTTCTCAACTGCGAATTTCTTAAACGGCGGATAGGAAAAATCCTTCATTATATCCGCCACCGTCTTGCCGGACGAGCGTGCGAGCTTTGCACGGTATATGTCCATGATAGAATATGAGATAGTGCCGAGTATCTCTATGGCTTCATAGCGCTGTGCTGCAAGCTCATCTATCCTGTGAAAGACAAACTGTGCATTGCCCCTTAAAATATTGATCGCCAGCGCAAAGCCGTCGCTTTCGAGCTTGGGGGTGACGAGCAGGTCTATCATTTCTCTGGTTACAGGCTTGCCGTCTGCGTAGGCGATGAGCTTTTCAAGCTCGTTGTCAACAAGTGCCGTGTCGCTGCCGCACTGGTTGGCAAGATACTGTGCATCATATGAGGATATGCTAACGCCCTCGTCTTTGAGGCATGATACTATGTACTTTCCCATATCGCCTGCACGCCTGTATGCAAAATCGCACACCGTGCCGGTTTTGGCGCACATATCCGCAAATTTCTTGTTTTTTTCAGTCAGCGCCTTATTTGACTTGAATACATTCTCACCGTCAGCATTTATTATAACTGTGGTAGTTTCGGGAATGTCCGAGAGTATCAGCTTTAAAGCGTCTGTGTCCTCTTTGTTTATCTTGTCGGCGTTAAAGCCTGTTATGTGGGCGCACACTCTCTTTGAGAACAGCGGCAGCGAAGTCACCGCATCGGCAAACTGCCCTATGTCCATATCCTTAGCGTCAAACTTAAAGCTGCCGAGCGCACCCTCGCCCTCGGGTATCAGCTTTGAGAGCAGCTTTTTTGTAAACCCCTCCATATTGCCAATATCACGCCCGTAGAAAAAATACAGCTTGTCGGGCGAAGTTGCATAAGGGGTCTTTGCAAGCTCACTCGCTGAGATCAAAGCCATCATCAAGCCTCCTCACTGTAACAGTACCGTCACCCGTGTCAAGCTCTATCTCAACAGGGGAGAGGTCTGTAAAATATACATCATCTCTATTATACACCTTTTTGCCGCAAATGACAACACCCTCGCCGTCACTTGTCAAAAAAGTTATCTTTTCTTTGTCTGCCGCCGCCTTACCCGAGCATATGCTCACATTCCCTGTGTACTTCAAAGCGCTGTTAAGGCTCACGCTGTCGGGTATATCATCAGATGTTATCACAGCATCTATCTGCTGTATGCCTTTTTTGAGTGCTAAGCAGTCGGTGAGATAAGCGTTTATCTTTCCCGACGGCTGGATGTACACGCTCTCGTCGTTTGTATTTATAAGCACGCAGTCTTTTCCGCTGCCGTTTACAAAGGCGGTAATGAATATCTTTCCCCTTGACAGATACCTGCCAAAAGCCGACACCACGATAAGCACCGCCGCCGATACTGCATAGCATAATACCAGTGTGCGCTTTTTGCAAACTAAAAGCATTACTATCACCGGCACACAGCAAAGCATAACGACCGCCGCCCTTACTTCGTCTGTGTGCATATCGAGCGAAGCAAACGGCAGCTGCGAGAGCTTTTGAGTGAGCGCAGTCACACCCTTCATCATAAGCCCCGACAGCCATATAAAATACTCCGACAGCACAGGTATCACAGGGGAAAGGCACAGTCCCACGACCGCAAGCACCATTATGAAGCTGCAAACCGGTATTATCAGAAGATTTGTAAGAGGGGATATAATGGATATCTCCTCAAAGAGCAGGGCACTGAGCGGCATTATAAGGAGCGACACGCATATCACCGATATGACAGAGTATTCTCTGCCCATCGGCGGATACTGCTTGTCACGGTTCATGCGCTCTCCGATATAGGACGCAAACGCTGTGCAGCCGAGCGATCCTGTGAATGACAGCTGATACGAATACGCCCCCACGCAGTAGGGAGATATAACAGTTATCACAAACCCTGCGATCGCAAGTGATGTGAGCGCATCGCCCGGGCGCTTTGCAAGAGATGAGAGCAGCAGTACGCTCACCATGAACGCTGCCCTCACCGCCGATACCGACAGCCCCGAGAAAACTGCGAGCAGCCATGCCAGCATTATCATTATAACGGCACTTATGCGCCTTTTGCTGACAAGCACCTGTATTACACCTGCCGCCGCTGAAAGGATAATAGCGATGTGCGTCCCCGAAAATGCAAATATATGCCCGATGCCTGCACGGTAGAGCGCCTCCTCGTCTGCATCCGAAACACCGCTGCGCTCACCTGTGAGCATGGCTGCCAAGAATTTTCCGCCGTCGCCGCCCTGTGTAACGAGCCTGTCCTGCACATAGTCACGCAAGCCCCTGACACGGCGGAATATCATATGCTTATCCCCTGAAATGACCGATATGCTCTGCGCCTTTTTGCCGTTTAGGAAAATGCCGTTTGCCTTGTTGTATTCTTCCCGGCTGTCGGTAAAGCGCACAGGCGTGCACAGCCCCTCCACCTCATCGCCGTAGTCAAGGCTTTGAAAGTCATCACCGCCCACGCTTACATTTATCCTGCTGCCCGAGATGCCGTTTATCTCACCGCTTACAGTTATCCTGCCGCCGCTCTGGTACGGCGTTTTATCAAAAACATAGCCCCTGACGGTGCATGGTACGCCGTCAAAGGCTGTGATGTCATCATATACAAAATGTGTGTAGGCGCTGCTGTAAACGCACCCTGCCACAAATGACACCGTGCAGAGTACGATATACTTTCTTATACCCCCGAAAAACGCAAAGGCTGCCGATGAAAGGGAAACCAAAAACAGCACCGCTGCCCACATATACGCCCCTGCATAAAAGCAGAGCAAAAGCCCTGCCTGAAACGGGATAAGAGAAAAGCACGCCTTTCTTACCATTTTACTGTCAGCCTGCCGGCCATGCGAGCGGTCTGCCTGCTAACAGGTGGAAGTGTATGTGGAACACGCTCTGACCTGCGCTCTCGCCGCAGTTTGAAACTACACGGAAGCCGTCATCAAGCCCCTTGTCCTTTGCTATCTTTGCTATGACCTCATAGATGTGCGAGATAACAGCGGAGTTAGTCTCATTAACTTCATCGAGCTTTGAGATATGCTCTTTGGGGATAACAAGGTAATGCACCGGTGCTGTGGGCTTTATGTCCTCAAACACATACACCGTTTCGTCCTCGTATACCTTTGTCGAGGGTATCTCACCCTTTACTATCTTGCAGAAAAGACAATCATTCATTTTAAAAACTCCTTTACTTATACAAGCCTTCTCTCGTCGCAGTATTCGCAGACGAGCAGGCTTTCATTTCCCTTGAAGTATTTCGGCAGATAAAGCTCGTGATTTGTCACGCACCCGGGGTTTGAGCATTTTACCCCCTTATGCTCTCTGCCTATGATGAGCGGCAGGCTCTTGCCCTGCTCCTTTGATTCGAGTATCGTTAAGATCAGCGCCATTCTGACATACATTCCGTATTTTGCCTGCTTGAAATACAAAGCTCTCTCGTCATCATCGACCTCCATTGCTATCTCGTCCACTCTCGGCAGAGGGTGGAGTATAACAAGGTCGTGTTTTGCGTTTTCGAGATTTTTGCGGTCAAGGATATAATAGCCTTTTTGCTGTAAATACTCTTCCTTTGTAGCAAATCTCTCCTGCTGTATCCTTGTCATGTAAAGCACATCAAGCTCGGGCATAGCTTCGTCAAGGCTCCTTACCTCCTTGAAATCAAGCCCCGATGCGGAGAGGATATCCTTTATGTACACAGGCAGCGACAGCTCGTTTGTCGATATAAGCACAAAGCGGTTGTTTTTAAAGCAGCTCATAGCTTTTATCAGCGAGTGTACCGTCCTGCCGTTTTTAAGGTCGCCGCAAAGCCCTATCGTCAGCCCCTCGAGCGTGCCCTTTTCCTCTTTTAGCGTCAGAAGATCGGTAAGCGTCTGTGTCGGGTGCAGATGACCGCCGTCGCCTGCGTTTATCACAGGACACTCCGCCGTGAGCGCTGCTGCCTTTACAGAGCCTGCCATAGGGTGACGCATGACCATGATGTCAGCGTAGCCTGAAACTATCTTTGTTGTGTCCTTCAGGTTCTCGCCCTTTGCGACAGACGAGGTCGCCGGGTTGTCAAAGCCTATTATAGTGCCGCCGAGCCGCAGCATCGCCGTCTGGAACGACATCTGCGTCCTTGTTGACGGCTCGTAGAAAAGCGTGCCCATTATCTTGCCCTTGCAGGCATCGGCATAATCAGAGGGAGCTTTTATTATCTCATGCGCCCGTTCAAGCAGCGAAAGCCACCAGTCAACAGGATAGTCATTCAGGTCTATAAGATTCAAGTAGTTATTAGTCTTAGGCATTGTTGATCCCTCCGTTAATGGTATTATACCATATTACAGGAAAAATTTCAATAGGCGGCCTTAAATTTTTTAAGACCGCCCATGGTTATGTTATTTTGTTATTATGCGATATGCTCAGACGTTTGTACCTGCATCACTGCCCTCGACTTCTGTGATCTCCAGCATATCCTCATCAACGCCGAGCTTTTCAAGACTTTCCTTGAATTTATCAAGATAGCCTTTCTCGACTTTGATCTCAATAACATTCCTGCTTGCAACGATCGCTGCCTCAACAAGGTGTATTTCCTTGTGATTCTCTGACAGTTTCTCCTGTGCTTTTTCAAGTTCATCGGTAGAATACTTTGCCTGATCGTCAGCCTCATCTGAGCTTTCGGCGGTTGTTGAAACAGTATTTGCCTGAGTTGCCTTCACATCCTTGTCATCAGTTTCGGAACTGCCGCACCCTGCAAGCATCAAGACGCTTAATGCCGCTGAAAGAATAAGAGATTTTCTTTTCATATTCCAAATCACAATCATAATAATCATCTCCTTGATCGTACTATACAACTTTACAAATGATCAAAATATAATGTGCCGCACTGTTCTATGTATTTATTATATTATAGGGTCTTGTTTTTTGTCAAGCAGATTTAACCAATTTCGTCGCCCTGTACCACACGCTTAGAAAAAGTTTGTACACCTTTTTTTGCACCCTTTGCAACAAAACCGTTTTCGTAAAAAACACAGCATTTTTTATGTCCGCTTATTGCATTTTTTTGAATACTGTGCTATAATAAATAAGTTAAAGATAAATACAAAGGACGGATATATAATGGGAATAAGATCGGCTTTTGCGGTCATGGCTGGAAAATTCACAGCAAAAATACTGCATATACTCGGCAGGGGCGCTACCTCACTTCCCGGGGTGGTAACGCTCAAGATATGCCCGGACGTTCTCGGCGCACTTGCAAAAAACATCAAGGTCATCTGCGTCACAGGCACCAACGGCAAGACCACTACCTGCCATGCTATCACCGATATGATCTCGGCAAACGGCTACACTTTTCTTACAAACGGCGCCGGCGCCAATATGCTAAACGGCGTTGTCGGCTGCTTTATGGACGCTGCCACTGTCACGGGCAAGGTCAGGCGTGATTACGCCGTGCTTGAATGTGACGAGGCGAGCCTTAAAAACATAACCAAGAGCTTTAAGGGGCTTGATGTTACGGTCGTGGTGACAAATATCTTCCGTGACCAGCTCGACCGCTACGGCGAGGTGCTGACGACCCTTGACCTTATTCAGAAAGGTCTTGCATTTGTTCCTGATGCGACGCTGTGCCTTAATGCCGACTGCTCGCTGACCTCGTCACTTGCTGAGAGTGTAAAGCACAAAAAGCATTACTTCTTCGGTATCAACTGCGGCTTTGAGAATTCAAGCTCGACGGATATTTCAGATGCGGTCTACTGCATAAAGTGCAAGACCAAGTATAAATATCATTCAAGCACATTCGGTCACTTAGGCGACTTCTACTGCGAAAACTGCGGCTACCACAGGCAAAAGCCGTATATTGCGATAGAGCAGGTAAAGGCCTTCAAGCCGGCATCTGCCGAGGTCACGATGTCGATAGACGGTAAAAGCTATGACACCGAGATAACGCTCCCCGGTGCGTATAATCTGTATAACGGTCTTGCGGCGGCGATAGTCGGCAAGACGATAGGGCTTGATGATGAGACTGTCATAAGCTCAATGAAAAAGCTGACGACACCTTTCGGCAGAATGGAGCATATACCGCTCACCGACAAGGGTGTCGAGCTTATACTTGTAAAGAACCCGGCAGGCTTTAATGAAGTCATATCCTTCCTTACAGCGCACTGTACGGGCGAGGACGATATACTGTTCGGGCTGAATGACAACTCGGCGGACGGCACTGACGTTTCGTGGATATGGGACGTAGAGTTTGAAAAGCTAAGCGTCAGGATAGCTGAGATAACAAATGACAAGCAGACGTTTTTCTTCACCGGCAAGCGTGGTGAGGACTTGCAGGTAAGGCTCAAATACGCAGGCTTTGACACAGAGAAGTTCAGGCTCGACAAGGACTACCGCACACTGATACAGACGATAAAGTCTACCGGCAGACACACATATATGGTGCTTTCCTACACGGTGATGCTTGCCTTCCGTGACAAGCTCGGCGAGGTAGTGGAGCTTAAAAAGTACGCAAGATAGGGGGAATTGATATGGACAAAATAAAAATATGCCACCTCTACCATGATGTGCTGAACCTATACGGCGATACCGGCAACGTCATCACAATGAAAAAACGCCTTGAATGGCGTGGCTTTGAAACGGAGGTCACAGACCTCTCGTTCGGAGAATTTGACCTAAGCTCCAAGTATGATATTATCTTCATAGGAGGCGGTCAGGATTTTGAGCAGGGGATACTTACAGAGGATCTTTTTAAGTATAAATCGGGCTGGCTCAAAGAGCAGATAGAAAATGGCACTGTTGTCCTTGCTATCTGCGGCGGCTATCAGATGCTCGGCAATTACTATATCACCGACAAGGGCGAGAATATAAAGTTCTTAGGCGCTGTGGATATTTATACAAAGGCGTCGAGTCCGAGAATGATAGGCAATATAGTTTACTCCACAGAGCTTAACGGAAAAAGCCCTGTTGCGGCGTTTGAGAACCATTCCGGCAAGACATATCTCGGCAAGGGCGTCTCACCGCTCGGCAAGGTAGTCAAGGGCTTTGGCAACAACGGCGAGGATGGCACAGAGGGCGCAAGGTATAAAAACGTGTTCGCCACCTACGGTCACGGACCGCTGCTTCCCAAAAACCCTGTGCTTTGTGACAGCATACTGCTAACAGCGCTTAAAGCTCATGGTGTAAGTGACCTCTCTGAGCTTGACGACAGGGTAGAGAACGCAGCACTCGAAAACGCACTCGGACTTTACGGATAAGGGGAGGCAGTCTTATGATGCACGGTCTTTTTGATATGCCGACATTTACCTATTTTGATTTTAAGAATATCTGGACGGGCAGCATTTACAGGGAGTTCAATTTCAAGATATTCCCGGTAAAAACTGATGAGCTCAAAGAGCTTAAAACGATAATATGGTTCGGCAAAAAGAGCTTTGACAATGTCACCGAGGAGGACTATTATAAAACGCTGCACCATGAGTTTTCTCCGGAGGGGTATGAAAAGCTGCTCGAAGAGCTTAATTTTGAAGCCAAAGAATTCGGCAAGACACACAGAACGATATTTTACTGATAAAAAAGCACTGCGGTCATTTTTGATCACAGTGCTTTTGTGTTATTCGTTTATGATTATCTCCTCGCCGCCGGAAAGACCGTTGGTTATCTCGACCTTTTCGCCGTCGTCGATGCCAAGCTCTACGTCCTGTTCTATCTTGACGCCATCGACCAGCAGGTTTACAAAGTTTCGCTCATTGATAGTCTTGATAGCTTTTTTGGGAACAGTCACCACATCGGTCTTGTCGTACACATCAAAGCATACTCTGTACTTGCCTGCGCCCGAGACCATAGGGTCATCGCACTTTATCTCGTAGGCGTACTGTATCATCTCGCCCTCGCCAAGCTCACGCATACCGGTGACTATGCCCTCGGCTTCGCCTGTCGTGCTTGTGATTATCGCCCTTGTGCCGTAGCCGACGCTTTCCATTTTCTGGAGCATCTTGCAGGAAAGCTCGTTCTGGCTCGAATCGCTTATCGAGCAGAATATCCCGGGATCTACGATAGTATTTACATTGAGCTGTCTGTCATGGTCGTTGATGTAGTTTATAGTACCGTCGCAGGGAGCTTTGATAGTATACTCTGCAAGGTCACGTTCAAGAGAGTCCATGTTTAGCTTTTGCAGCTCGTAGTCTATCCTTGCATACTCCAACTCGGAAGCAGAGGTCTTTGAGCTTTTGAGCAGCTTGTTATAAGTTTCCTCAGACTGGTCGAGCCACACCTGAGCCTCTTCTATCTGCTCTTCAATATCCTCACTCCTGAGAACGCACAGCACGTCGCCTTTCTTGACGGTCTTGTTTATCTCGACGTTTATCTCGGCTATCTGCCCGTTTTTCGGGAAATACACCACCGAATCGTGCGACACGCCGTAGGACGCTTCTCCGTAATACTTTTCAGAGATGTCGCCTATCTCTGCGGTAGTAGTATTATACACCGGCGTACTCGTTTCGAGGATAGGTATAGATATATCGGTTTCTTCGCTCTTTTCACCGCACCCGGCAAGCAAGCCTGCAAGCGTCAGCGCAAGAGCAGCGGTAAGTATTCTTTTCATAATTGACCTCGGAAAGCTTTCATTTACTTAACAAATAACAGCCTTAACTATAAATGACTGTCTTGCTTTATGCCTATGTTTATTTTATCATTTTGGCGCTGCAATTACAACACCCGGCAAAAAGTTTGTAGCTTTTCACAACTCGAGCGCTGTGTTTTTAGCTATTGTGCATATCACATTCATACTGTAACTGCGTAATTATGCCGTTTGATACAAGACACCCCGATGCTGTCAGGCTTATGCTGTCGCCGTTTATCACGCAAAGACCGTTTTTCTCAAAGATCTGCGCTTTTGCATAAACACTGTCGGCGGCGGCATTGCCGTAAAGCTCACATATGCGAGAGATGCTGATACCGCTCTTGACTCTCAGGTGAAGCATTATGTATTCCTGCTTCTCATCATACGGCAGCGGCTCGGGGTCCTCGCTTTGCAAGGGGTCTGTGATATATCTGCCTATATCGGGCGGTACGCTGTAACGCTCACCAGCGTACAGAGAATGCGCCGATGCCCCGAAGCCTATATATTCCTCTCCCAGCCAGTATTTGAGGTTGTGCCTGCTCTCAAAGCCTTTTTGTGAGAAATTTGATATTTCGTACTGACAAAAGCCCTTTTCTTCAAGGCGCTGCGCCATTGCAAGATAAAGCTCGCTCATCTTGTCATCATCAGCTGTCTGCGCCCTTATGTCATCATTATCAAACGGCGTGCCGCTCTCGATACTTAGCATATACGCCGAGATATGTTTAAGCGGCAGTGAGCAGAGCCTGTCTATGCTTTTCAGAAGGCTTTCCCTGTCCTGCCCGGGTGTGCCTGCCATAATATCGCCGGAGATATTGTCAAAGCCTGCCCTGTGCGCTGCAAGGACTGCCTTTTCTGCCATATCATAATCATGCAGCCTGCCTAAGAGCGCAAGCTCTCTGTCGTCTGCCGACTGTATTCCGAACGACACCCTGCCGATCCCCGACGCAAGGTATGCACGCAGCTTGTCCTCACTGACAGAGCAGGGGTTTGCTTCTATCGTTATCTCGGCATTCTTGTCTATTTTAAAATTATCAAACACCCCACACAGAAGCCTGTCAAGGAGCTTTTCATCAAGTGATGAGGGCGTACCTCCCCCTATATAGACAGTATCGGCACAAAGCCCCTTGTACCTGCCGCTTTTGAAATTCCTGATAAGCGCATCAACGTATTTTTCGGCGAGCGCATCATCATACCTCACCGAATAAAAATCGCAGTAAGGACATTTTCTCAGGCACAGGGGTATATGGATATATATTCCCCTCATTTCCCACCGTCCTCACTGCTGTCAAAGGCGTTGTCTATATACTCTCCTGCTTTTTCGCTGTTTTCTCTGAGCTTCGGCAGGGCTTTGATAAAAATGAACTTTATAAAGAACAGAATATATCCAAGTGCGAAAAACTCTGCCGTTGTTTTTAAAAAGTCAACATCCTCCCTGATAGTAAGATAGTAGTAGCGTGACTTATCCGTCAGAAAGCTCTCAGCCGCCGGGTGTATCACAAGATACATCACTATCCCGATACCTGCGGTATAGACTACCATGCAGGTGTTTCCGAGCAGCCCCTCCTTTATCGGGAAGCGCAGAAATCTCACCGCACACACAAGCACCCAGATACCTAACAGTATCAGTGCAAATACCTTTGATATATTGGCATACGCCTCATAAAACAAGGGTATCAGTACACTTCCGGCAAGCCCGAGTATTATTGAATATTTCATAGGCTCTTTAAGCTCCATTTGCTGACACTCCTTTTTTAGCTGATAGTTAAACTTGATACAGCTATGCTGCCGTGATATTTATAAAATCTATCACCATTACCATAAGCATTGTGCTTGCTATCGACAGCATAAGCCCGGCGATTATAGTTATCCTGGCATTTATATCATACACGCCGCCTTTTTTATCGACATACAGCTCGCACTCACGCCCGGGCTTGTAAAACAGCTTTATATCGAGCGGAAAGACATTAAAATGCTTTTCACCCTCTATCTCGTAGACTGCACGCTTGTATTTCATTCTGCCCTTTTGTATCTCCTCAGCGCCTGTGTAAACGCCCACGGCTTTTTTGCAAAGCAAGAGCTTTGCCATGAAGATCACAAAGAATATCACCATAGCTATACACATCGCCATACATAAGTATACTATTATAAATGCCGAGATATTCGCTATCATCTGCGTACTTACCCCCAGAAGGACAAGCAGCACGAGTATTATCACTATCGTTATTACTGCCGGCAATATACCACCCCGCCTTTTAAGGTAATAGTCAACTTTATTCGGGTCTGTTCTTTTCTTTATTCATCGAGCTTGAGCACGCTCATAAACGCTTCCTGCGGCACCTCTACCGTGCCTAACTGGCGCATACGCTTCTTGCCCTCTTTCTGCTTTTCAAGCAGCTTTTTCTTTCGGGTTATGTCGCCGCCGTAGCATTTTGCAAGTACGTCCTTGCGCATAGCCTTGACAGTCTCTCTGGCGATTATCTTGCCGCCGATAGATGCCTGGATAGGTATTTCAAAAAGCTGTCTCGGGATATTCTCCTTGAGCCTTTCGGCTATCTTTCTGCCACGCTGGTAGGCTTTGTCTGTGTGTACTATGAATGACAGAGCATCGACCACCTCGCCGTTTAGCAGTATGTCGAGCTTTACGAGCTTTGACGGCATATAGCCCTTCATCTCGTAGTCAAAGGACGCATAGCCCCTTGTGCGTGATTTGAGCGCATCAAAGAAATCATACACTATCTCACCGAGCGGCAGCTCGTAGTGCAGGTCTACCCTTGTGTCGTCAAGGTATTTCATGTCTATATAATTTCCACGCCTGTCCTGGCACAGCTCCATAATATTTCCCACAAACTCCTGCGGAGTGAAGATATGTGCCGTCACCATAGGCTCTTCTGCTGATGCGATAAGTCCGGGGTCGGGGTAGTTGCTCGGGTTGTCTATCATGATCGTCTCGCCGCTTGTGAGGTTTACTTTATATATAACAGACGGCGCAGTCGTGATAAGGTCAAGATTGTATTCCCTTTCAAGGCGCTCCTGTATTATCTCCATGTGCAGAAGCCCTAAGAATCCGCACCTGAACCCGAAGCCCAGTGCCGCTGATGTTTCCGGCTCGAAGGTCAGTGACGCATCGTTGAGTGCGAGCTTGTCAAGCGCATCTCTCAGATCGGGGTACTTAGCCCCGTCTGCCGGGTAAACGCCCGAAAACACCATAGACTGCACCTTCTTATACCCCGGGAGCGCTTCATCGCAGGGGGCATCCGCACGGGTAACGGTATCGCCGACACGGGTATCTCCTATATACTTTATAGATGCTGTGATATAGCCGACCTCGCCGGCTTTGAGCTCACCTACGGGCACTAAGTCCTTAGCGCCCATGTAGCCTATCTCGACCGTCTGGAACTCTGCCCCTGTCGCCATGAGCTTTATGCTCTGACCTGCCTTTATAGAGCCGTCCATTACTCTTACATAGATTATAACGCCCTTGTACATATCATACACACTGTCAAATATAAGCGCCTTGAATGGGGCGTTTATATCGCCTGACGGCGCAGGTATGTCGGTTATGACACGTTCAAGCACCTCTCTGATGTTGAGCCCTGTCTTTGCGGATATTCTCGGTGCATCGAGTGCCGGCAGACCTATGACGTTCTCTATTTCGTTACACACCCTCTCAGGCTCTGCGGAGGGGAGGTCTATCTTGTTTATGACCGGAACGACTTCAAGGTCATGCTCTATCGCTAAATAAGTATTGCCCAGAGTCTGCGCTTCTATACCCTGCGACGCATCTACGACCAGCACTGCACCCTCGCACGCCGCAAGAGAACGTGACACCTCATAGTTAAAGTCAACGTGTCCGGGGGTGTCTATAAGATTGAAGATATAGTTCTCGCCGTTATCGGCTTTATAGTCTAAGCGCACCGCCCTTGCCTTGATAGTGATACCACGCTCACGCTCGATGTCCATATTATCGAGCAGCTGGTCTTCCATTTCACGAAGCTCCACCGAAGATGTAAGCTCAAGTATCCTGTCGGCAAGGGTAGACTTGCCGTGGTCGATATGTGCTATTATACAGAAATTTCTTATATTCGACTGATTATGCTCACTCATAGTTTTATACCTTTCTTAAATTAAATCGGTCAACTTACATTATAGCATATATTGTGGGCGCTTGTCAAATGCCGATGATCGTTTTGCAAAAGACAGCAAAGACCGCCCCCATACACGGGAGCGGTCAGATGTTTTATCAGATGTATTTTACTTTTATGTTATTTTTCTTTGCGTACTTGGCAGCGGCTGAGCCTTTTTGGGTTTTTATGGTTAGGTTTTTGTGGCAGTATGCAAATGCGTCTTTTCCAATGGTCGTTACACTTTTCGGGATAGTTACGGTTTTGAGGTTTGCGCAGTCGGAAAATGCATATTTGCCGATAGTTTTTACACTGCTTGGTATTGTAATGGATTTAAGGCTTGCGCAGCCGGAAAATGCCAAATCGCTAATAGTTTTTACGCTGCTTGGTATTTTAATGGTTTTAAGATTGGTGCAGACGGAAAAAGCATTTACGCCGATAGTTTTTACACCATTCGGGATAGTTACTGATTTAAGGCTTGTGCAATAAACAAATGCATGATCCCCTATCTTAGTAACGCCCTTCGGTATCGTTACTTTTCCTTTGCTTGTTTTGCCGTCAATAAGAATGCCATTTACTATAACAAGAGGATTCTTTTTCTGCTTATTTTCAAGCCATTTGGTGCCGGAAAATGCATCTGCGCCGATAGTTTTTACGCTGCTTGGTATTTTAATTGTTTTAAGATTTTTGCAGTCTGAAAATGCACATCCGCCGATATTTTTTACACTGCTTGGTATTTTGATCGTTTTAAGATTTTTGCAGCAGTGAAATGCAAATGAGCCGATAGTTTTTACACTATTTGGGATAGTTACTGATTTAAGGCTTTTGCAATCAGCAAATGCATAATCCCCTATCTTAGTAACGCCCTTTGGGATAGTTACATTTTTGATCGTTTCATTTACACTAAACGCATTTTTTGCGATCATCGTGACCTTTTTCCCGTCTATCTTGGACGGTATCTTCACATCAGTATCTTTGCCCTTGTACTTTACTATCTTTGCCGTCCCGTCTTTGAGCAGGCTGTACTTGTAGTCGCCGCTGCGTATGCTCTTAGCCTGTGCAACTATACTGCTCTGAGGTGCAAAGCTCTCCGGCAGGGCTGCTGCGCCGCCGAAAATAAGGCTTAAAGCCAGTGCCGATGAAATTAGCTGTCTTTTCATTTTTCTTTCTCCATTTTGATATAAGTATTAGATTTTAGCCAAATCTTTAACAATTGTAGCATATATAAATATATATACATAGGATATTGTATGAATAATGTGTAAATTGCGACGGTGCAAAAAAAGCCGCCCCCTGCGGAGCGGCTCACAATTATTTATTTACTTATCAAGCCTCTTTAAAGAGCTTCTTATAGCAGAGAGCTGCGAGTGCGCCGCCGACTGCCGGTCCTACTATGAATACCCATACCTGTGCGAGAGCGTCTGTGCTTGTGAAGATAGCAGCGCTCAGAGATCTTGCAGGGTTTACAGATGTGCCTGTGAAGTTAAAGCCCACAAGGTGAACAAGTGCAAGTCCAAGACCTATAAGAACCGGTGCGAAGAGCGACAGGCTCTGATCGTTTGCGATCCTTAATACGATAAGCACAAATATGCAGGTGAGAACTATCTCGATAAGCAGAGCGCCGAAGAAGTTAAGACCTAAAAGCGTATCCTCGCCGAAGCCGTTTGCTGCAACTGCTGTGCCTCTGTAATCTGTTACCTTATCGTCTGCAAGGCAAAGGATTATCTTCAGGATACCGCTGCCTGCGAGTGCGCCGAATATCTGCGACATGATATATGCGCCCAGATCACCTGCTTCGAGCTGACCGTCCAAAAAGAATGCAATGGATACAGCCGGATTTACATGAGCGCCCGAAACGTTACCGAACAGGTACGCTATAAAGCAAAGCGATACGCCGAATGCCAGCGATGTACCTACAAGACCTGCCCCAGCCGCCGCTGCACCGCAGCCGCAGATAACGAGCAGACAAGTGCCTATAAATTCTGCTAAATATTTCTTCATATGATACCACGACCTTTCATAAAATTACAGCCCCGGAAAAGTGCCGGGGCTAATCATCAGATATTACTCGTCAACTTCCTCAACAGCGTCTTCTACTTTGTCAAGGTCAGCCTCAACATCGTCTGTGGTATCTGCTGTTTCCTCAGCTGCCTCTGCATCGTCCTCGTCCTCAAGGCAATCATCGAAGTCCTCATCTAACTCTTCATAATCGTAATCCTCAAGCTCCTTACGCTTTTTAAGAGCAAGAACTGCTGCTGTGCCTGCTGCTGCAACGCCGATTATTGCTGCTGCTTTTAATACCTTTCCCATGTTAAAAACATCTCCTAACTTTTAAAATATTTACACAAAAACCTTGACCCGGATATTACCTCCGGTCGTTTTTACGATAGATATATTATAACACATAAGCGTGAATTTTTCAAGTCCTCACCAAATAAAATCTATTATTGGGGTCATTTTTGTCATTTTTCACAAAAATGTTTATACTTTTTTTACAAAAGAAAAATCTTCATTTTAATACCAGTGGGCGAAGCCCACCACATAAATTGTGCATTGTGCATTGTGCATTGTGAATTGAAAAAGCATTGTGCATTGCTCTCACATTTCCCCGCAGATATTCATTATAATGCTTATCGCCGCAAGGGGGGCTGTTTCGCACCTGAGGATACGGCTGCCAAGGCTTGCGATATATGCGCCTGACTGTGATGCTTTGTCGGCTTCCTGCTGCTCAAAGCCGCCCTCGCTGCCTATTATGAGTGCGATGCTGCTGCCCTTTTCAAGCCCGGCACTGCCAAGAGGTGCGCCGCTTTTTTCATAGCACATTATCACCTTGTCAAAGTCTGCAAAACGCCCGAGCATCTCGTCATATGTTATTATTCCGCTTACCTTCGGTACTATACCCCTGCCCGACTGCTTTGCGGCACCGAGGGCGACCTTGTTGAGCCTTTCAAGGCGCTTTGCAAAGCTCTTTTTATCCGGCTTTGAGATACACCTTGCCGTATCAGTCAGCACTATCTCATAAACGCCCAGCTCGACTGCCTTCTGAACTATAAGCTCCGCCTTGTCGCTCTTTGGCATCGCCTGGAACAGTGTAAGGCGTGTCGCCGGCTCGCTTGCGTTGTCAGATATGCTCAAAACATCGCAGAATACTTCGCTGTCGGTGAAATCAGCTATCCGGCACTCGTAGTCCTTACCGTCACAGCACACAGTAAGGCTCTCGCCTTTTTTCATTCTGAGACTTCTGCCTATATGTCTTGCGTTCTCGCCGGTGATAGTTATTCTGTCGCCGGGCACGCTTTCTACAAAAAATCTCGGCATTTTATGTATCCTCTCTTTTTATTTTAATATATTTAAAATTACATATTTGTATTTTATATTTTTTTACCCCTTGGACAAATTTCTTTCACTAAGTTTTCACCTGGATAGGGTACTATATATATAAGCCAAATTTGTTTTTCATATTTTGGTATGAAGACTATCAATCCCGGTCTTCATATTTCGGCGGTCGAAAGACTGCCGACTTCTCCCCTATAATTTTTTCTTTTGGTTTCCGCAGTTTATTGCTGCGGAAATTTTTTTCTTTATACGCAGATATAGTCTTTGATAGAGTTATAAAGCTCGTCAGTGAAGCGCTTGTCAAGCACCTCTATATTCAGAAGCTCTATGATATTCTGGTATTTGCCTATCCTCTCACGGAAGTCAACTATAAGCTGTGCGATCTCGTTATCTATGAGCAGTGCGTCTGATAATTCTCCGGCGTCGGCTGTGTTGATATTGACCATGCGCTGCACCCTTGCAGAGGTAGTTTCAGATGAAGAGACGCTCGTTTCTTTACAGGCCGTGGTTCCGGCAGCGGTCGTGGTTCCGGCAGCGGTCGTGGTCGTCTTGGACGAGCTTGCAGCCGCCAATGAAGAAACAGTCGTCTGCGTCTTGCTCTCAGTCGTGGTCGTAATGGGAGAATAGTCGCCCTCTGCCACATAAAGATACTCACACAAAAGCTGATATGTAGCATCACCTATGCCGCCGATCTCAAGCAGTTGCTGCATATCTGTTATCTTACCTGTCCTTTCCCTGTATGCGATGATATTTTCAGCCGTCACCTGACCGATACCGTTTATCATCATAAGTTCATCTGTCGTTACCTTATTTATATCTATCGGGAAGCTTACCTGCCGTGTGGTGGCAGTGGTCTTTTCGGCAGTTGCTGTGGTAGTCGTCGTGGTCTTTTTGGTCCCTGCTTCTGATGCCTTTGAGGTCTTTTTGACCGATGACGCTTTTGCAGTGGTCGTGAGCTTTGAAAAGTCCTTGTCTGACACATAGAAATACTTTTCCAGTACGCCGGCGGTCTCCTCGCCGATGCCGTCTATTTCGAGCAGCTGAGCCATATCGGTTATCTTACCGACACGCTCTCTGTATGCGAGCAGATCATCAGCCGTGACCTTGCCGATACCCTTTACAGAGGTAAGATCTGATAATGTGGCTTTATTGATGTCGATAGGGTAGGAGACAGCCGTATGCGCCTCAATAGCCTCATAGTCAGCGCTGACAGCGGTATATGAGCCTTTGTCGTCGGGCGCTGCTTTACTGTTTTCCCGGGCGGAGCGCAGACTTAGATAATAGACAAACCCAGCCGCCATAAAAGCCGCACCGACTGCGAGAGCTATTATTTTCGTCCTTGCTTCACGGCTGATACGCAACGCCCACGCCCCCTTGATGAGTGATTTTTATATAGGCAACACCGCACGACCCGCGGCTAACGCCTCTGCACATCATCTGCTTGCCAGATTTCCGTCAGATTACCCAAATTCTCCTTGACTTGCGTCAGCAAGCCTGCGTCGAATTTAGGCAATCTGACGAAAATCTGGACGGCGCATCTGATGCACAGGGGTCGTGCGGTGTTGCCATAAAAATCATAACATTTACAGGGTCGGTCAATCAAGCGGCAAAATCAATAAATTTAGGTGGAGCATTTTGGATATTTTCACGAAAAAAGGCTGCCGGGTGAAAAAACGGCAGCCTTTTTTCTACATTTCATCTATTTTTTCGGCGAGTATCTGCACAACGTTGAGAAATTTTTCCACTTGTTCCGGGGTATGATTGCAAAGATCGGCTAATATAGCGTCAAGCACAGGGATATTATCTTTATATAAGTAATATATAAATAGTTAAGTGATCGACGCAGAAATGCTTGCCATAAACCAACAAGGGCTGTTGCAAAAATGCAACAGCCCCTTTTTTTATGCTGATATTCACTTATCCCCGATCATCCAGTCGTACATTTCCTTATACTTCTCGGCACTTGTCTGCCAGGAGAAATCCTGCTCCATGCCACGGTATACTATACCGTTCCAGTCCTCACGCTTGTCCTCGTAGATGTATTTTGCATACATAAGAGTATTATACATCTCGTGGGCGTTGTAGTTTGCAAAGCTGAAGCCTGTACCTGTATTGTCAAAGATATTATACGGATATACCGTATCTTTAAGTCCGCCTGTCTCCCTTACTACCGGGACAGTTCCGTATCTGAGCGCCATGAGCTGTGACAGACCGCACGGCTCAAACAGCGACGGCATAAGGAAAGCATCACAGCTTGCATATATCTTGTGCGCCATTTCCTCACTGTAATAGATGTTCGCAGATACCTTGTTCGGGTACTTGCCTGCAAAGTAGCGGAACATATCCTCATACTTATAATCGCCTGTACCGAGAACGACTACCTGTATATTCTGCTGGCAGATGTTCTCCATCATATATGCGATAAGGTCAAAGCCCTTCTGGTCGGTAAGTCTGCTGACGATACCCACTAAGAACACATTGTCATCAAGTTCGAGCCCCAGCTCTGTCTGCAATGCACGCTTGTTGTTTATCTTCTTTTTGAACACCGACTTCTTGTCGTACTTCTGATTTATCATCATATCCTTTGCCGGGTCAAATTCCTTATAGTCGATGCCGTTTACGATACCACGAAGGTCGTGCTTTCTTGCACGCATAAGACCGTCAAGGCGCTCGCCGTAGAAAGGCGTCTGTATCTCGTTTGAATATGTAGATGACACTGTCGTGATAGCATCAGCATACACAAGACCGCCCTTTAACATATTGCCGTCCTGCTCGGTCCTGAGCTTATCTATCGAGAAGTAGTAGTCCGAAAGCCCCGAGAGCCACTTGAATCTCGGCACGCCGTCGTTGCCCTGGAACTTTAAGTTATGTATCGTCATAACAGTCTTGATGCCCCTGAAAAACTCACCGCCTGCAAAGCTGTCGTGCAGGTAAACGGGGATAAGACCTGTCTGCCAGTCATGGCAGTGTATAAGGTCGGGACGGAAGCCTATAACGGGAAGTGCTGACAGCACAGCCCTGTCAAAGTACATGAATTTCTCTATATCCCAGTGATGCTCTACATATGGGCGGTCGCCCGAAAAATAATGCTCGTTGTCAAGGAAGTAGAATTTAACACCGTCGTATTCAGCTTCAAGCACGCCGACATACTGGCTCTTTCCTGCGAAATCCATATAGAAATGAGTGACGTATGTCATCATATTCTTGAACTGATCCTTCATGCAGGCATACTTTGGCAGGAAAACCCTGACGTCATATTCCTTCTTGTCAAAGCACTTTGGCAGCGAGCCGACAACATCGGCAAGACCGCCTGTTTTTATAAACGGCACACATTCGCTTGCTACAAAGAGTATATTTTTCATATATAGTCATCCTCCGTTTCACGGCATTGATTTATAGGGGCAATAATTCCCCACAACATTATAACATACATTTATTTATAAAGTCAATCGTGATAATAACGATTTTCGGCGATTTTTTTCTACAACTAAACAAAATGTTAATATTTGTGCATATCATGGCTGACGGGAAAACTCCACTGCCCGACAGATGATCTTCACGCCCTGACACATTATTTGTAAAAAATCTATCATAGCACTTGATTTTTTTGAAATAATGTTATATAATATAGTTTGGATTATATTTAATTATGGAGGAATACAGTTATGATGGATTTTTTATCCAATGTTTGGGTAAAAAGGACCGTTGCGGTTTTTAATATCATGTATGTCGGCATCGTTGTCATGCTCACATACGCAACATTTCTTTATACGCTTGAGATAAATGAGAGCAGTGAAAAGGCTTTTTACGCTATCTATATCGTAGCGAGCATCGTTTTCATGCTGCTCATGCTCTTTTCAAGGGATCAGGTGGTCACGGGCATATCGTCGCTGGTGCTGCTGACGTCGGTGTTCTGTCTGCTGTTGTTTAACATGGGCAACTGGCTGCTCATAATACCGCCGTTCATAGTGGGGCTCGTGGTGTTCTTTGCCTGCGGACTGGGCGATACGACCAAGGTGGTCATGGGCACTATCTTCCTGCTCATGTATGTGCTGGGCGTTGTGGCGTATATCGTTATGAATATGCTTATGACAGGAAACTCGACAGAAACGCTCATCGACATAAACTTAGAGCCGGGCACAGAGGTGTATGACCTTTACAAATCCTCGGCTGAGAAGATAAATGTCATGACAAACTACGAGAATACTGTATCCCCGAACGGCAAGTACAGGTTCTATATAGCAGACGTGCAGAACAGCTTCAAGGGCTCTGTGAACATCTATGTAGTGCCTTACGGTGAGGACAAGGATCTGAAATTCTTCAAGCTCAGACAGAAGGGTATCAAGAAGACCATATCCAGCCAGGGCAAGAGGGGCTATGTTCCCGATGTGGGCTGGCTCGATGATACACATATCTTCTACCGTCTGGTAGACGGCGGCGAGGAGCACGTTTCGGAAGTAAACGACGCTATCATGCCGGATAAGCAGTATCTGGGATTCTTAGGGCTCAGCTGATATTTACAAATAAGGCTCTGTGCATCTGCGCAGAGCCGTTTTGGCATAATAAAGCCCCCTTGACAAATAAGGGGGAGTGTGGTATAATTTGTTTAAGGAAATAGCCCGAGCTTCGGGGGAGCGACTAAACAACCCCCGATATTAGGCGCTTTCCTGTTAAGAGTATTTTTGGTATAGAACACCGCCAATACCTTTTTAGGTTTCGGCGGTGTTTTCCTTAATTGCCCCGATAAGGGGAGCTAAGTACTCGCTATTTCTTCTTGTGGAAGATCAGATAGCAAAGCGTGACAAGCGAAACAATTATGCTTGTAAAGAAAAAGAGGTTATCATATGTAACGTATTCCTGCATTGCCATCACCTCCTTGACCTCAGGAGGAAACCGCCGTATCCCGTATCCGGGACTCGAACCGATATTATTATACCACATTTCACCGAAAAATGTCAATACAAAGGGGTACTCTGCTCACAGGATAGGTTAATATTTTTGCAGTAAACGTTTACATTTTTGCTCTCCAGCTATTGACAAAACGGCTCAGATGTAGTACAATAATAGATAGACTATTTTTCAGAGCTTAGAAAGGACAGTGTTAGTTTAATGCTATTCAGAAGGGTACTTAGTTTCGGTGCGGCTGTTATGACTGCTCTTAGCTGCGGATTCAGCGTAATGGCAGAGGAGGAAGAGGAAGAGCCGATAAAATTCAAATATGATAAAAGCATGGTGGTAAGCGACAAGGACAAGGTGGGGTATACCTTCAGCTTCGATAAGGACGACTGGCAGAAGTATATAAAGCTCACTCCCGACTCAAAGAAGGCAGGGCTTTCGATAGAGTCCACTACAAAGGCGGCTTATCAGGGTGCTACGCTCAAAGTGTATGCAGACAACTCGTCAGATATTGGCGACGCTCAGAACCAGTGCTGGATGGCGACCGATGCGACGGGGGCTAATCTTTATCCCGATGCGACTGAGGACGATAAGGTCATCACTATGGGGCTTGAGATAGATGCAAAGGATCTCGGCGTAACTACATTTGACGGCGCTATGGTGGTGTTCACATACCGATTTGACGAGGACGGTGTCAACAGTCTTATGGGCAACTCGGTGTACGCATTCACTG
The DNA here is from genome assembly GCA_017470535.1 of Ruminococcus sp. Taxonomy (GTDB): domain Bacteria; phylum Bacillota; class Clostridia; order Oscillospirales; family Ruminococcaceae; genus NK3A76. The sequence continues at coordinate 52,736 of JAFUYP010000076.1, forward strand.
CAAAGGACGACTATTCCGATGCGAGCGACTGCAAGGTGATAAAGAAAAACACCACGACCGACGACAACATAAAGCAGTTCCGTGACGCTATGATAAACGCACCTTTAAAGGGCAACACCACAAAGATCATCATCGAGATACCTGTGCAGAAGTCCTATTCGGGCGAGATAATGAGCATTGATAACCTTGATATATGCTTGCAGGGCGATGCAGGGTATATAAAGAACCTTGACGGCTACAACGAGAGCGCAACGCCCAAAGAAACTGTCGAGGAGCTTGAAATAACAGGCAAGGGCGGCAGCAATGCGGCTGCCGGTGATGAAAGCACGGCAGACAGCGAAGACAAAAAGCCCTCTACTGCGGTAATTATCATCGTGGTCGTAGCAGGCTCGCTCGTGTTTGCAGGCATCGTTGTTTTCTTTGTTGTAAAGAAGAATAAATTCCTGTAAAGGCTTTTTCAATGCACAATGCACAATTCACAATGCACAATTAAGGTGTGCGCCTGCGGCTTGCCCGAATGGGTATAAGTCGCCGCAGCTGACACAATAACTGTGCATTGTGGATTTTTTTGCAACCTTTTTCTGGTGTTGGGGGTATTACTATCGGAAACCCAAAAATAATGCAACCGGGAGGAACAGACAATGACAGTAAATGAAAAATTACAGCAGCTGCGTGAGCAGATAGCAAACACACCTGATAAGAATGATAAGAAGCCGCTCTTTATCGAGCTTCTGGCGTACAATGAATATGCACGTTCAAATGACGGCTATGAGAAGGACATCACTGCCGTTAACGATCTTGAAGGCAACTGGAAGAAAACTATAACCAGAAACGGTATATTTGACAAGCTGTATGAAGATCTGACTGACGATAAGATCATAGAGCACGCTAATGACCCGGAGAAGTTCAGATCATCGATCAACATGGCGAACGCCAAGTATTTAGAAGACCTCCAAAAAGCTGAAGAGGATAAGTTCTTCAGCACACATGAAAAGATCAGTAAAGAAGAATTTGATCTCAGAACAAAGAAAAACGGCTGGGTCATAAAAAAAGACTCACAAATGACAAGATGCCTGTATAGTGTGGCGACAAGATCAAATGATGCAAAGTATGTTGCACTTTATGAAAAGTTTCTTACTACGGATGTAAGGGATCCTGCTGTGCGCAGGCAGATGCTTACCGAGCTTAAAGATGCGTATGCCACGATACCTAAAAAGCCGTATTCTCTTGGGGCACTTTATATCACGGCCAAAGATCTTGATAAAAAGATCAAGAGTAACCCGTCCCGTGAGGAGATAGACAAGGCTTACAAGAACTACGAAGAAAAAGAAAAAGGGGAACTTGAGGAGGCTAAGAAAAAAGCCGAAGAGAAAGCATTGCGGCAGCGTGAGGCTAAGGAAAAGGCAGAGCTTGGCGATATACTTTCCAAAAACGGCTGGCCGAAGGCAAAAACAGTCGCCGACAAGTTCTACACTATCCTTATAATGCCTATCCACGGTAAGAATGAAGTTATCAAGACCGACGGCGTTAAGGAATTCTTTGACAAGCTCAAAAGCACCAAGCTCGAAAAGGGCGCCGAGCATAAGCAGATGAACGCCTTTATTGATGAGGGTATCAGATTATATGAAGAAAACACAGATGAATTATTCAAGACGTATGAAAACAAATTGGCTATAAAATATCTTACCGATAATGTCCGCAGCTATGATAAGGAAAAAATACAGCTCTTAAACAGGCTCGTTAAAAACGGCTGGAAAAGCAGCAGCATCGACGTGATCACTGATGATCTTTACGACGCAACGCATTTAAAGGATAAATATGTAAAGGATAAAAAGCCCCTGCTTGCATTTTATGACAAGCTGTGGGAGAAACCGCTCGATAAAAAGTTCCCGGCAACAAACATGAATGCTTTGTATAAGGAGCTTTCGGATACATACAAGACCGTACAGGCAGATGAAGAAGTCCCGGCTGCTGTCAGAAGCGTGGAAGAGCGGATAAATGTCAGGGCTGAAAAGAAGGAGCAGCAGGATTACTATGGCTTTAAAAAGATAGCGCCCGAGAATATAAAGGGCAGAAAGTCCAAGGAAGAGGTCATCAGAAGAAAAGCGCCGGGCTTTGAAGAGCTTGTTGCAAAAGATGATGCCGAGAGAGCTAATAAGCAGCTGCACGAAGAACAGCAGATCATAGATGTAAGAAAAGACATAACCGGCAAGCTCAGAACCTATTCAAGAGAGATAGCAACAGCACCTTCGCTCTTTCAGCGTGGGCACAGGGATTCGGGCGAGATAACGGCTCTTAAAGACAGGGCTGCCGAGATCATAGACACAGTGAACGGCGCTCAGGGCGATCTCAGAGAGAACGAGCAGTTTAAAAAACAGCTTTTTGAAGCATACAAGGCTGCTGACAAATACAAGATGACAAAGCGCATCGAAGCTAAGAAGGATCCTTACGACAAGACCTATACCCCCGGTTCGGATATGGGCAAGGCAAGGTGGAGAGCTGCCGATATCATTATTGATCTTGCAAAGAAATACATAGGCGATACTGTTTCAGAGTATGAGAATTTCAGGGAAGAGATGAATGTGACCCACGAGGTCACACCCGTAGATGCTGTTGTACAGAAAAACATCGACGCAGAATACGAAAAGGTGAAGAAAGATCTCCTGAAGATCAATGTTAGTAAAAACAATGTATTGCGCATAGACTTTGATTTTGAAAAAGCAAGCGATAACAAGACTCTGGTCGACAAAACAGCAAGGATACTGAGTCTGCATATGGTAAACAGCCTGTATCAGACCAATGCGCAGGCAGGGGTCAAGAATGGTTTTGATAAGGACGAGTTCTTAGCTGATGTGGTATTCGCAAAGGGTGAGATTGAAAACCGTGAAGACTTTAAGCGTATGATGGATACGAACTCCCCCGAGGATATTGTTGCAGCAGCAACAGCAAACGGCGGCAAGCTGCTTATCGACAAGCTCGCAGCTGCCAAAAAGGCGATCGAAGCAGAGGCACAGTTTGCACAAGCTGATGCAAATGCGCTCGGTAAAGACCTTGAAAATGCAAACGAGATAAACAACGCCGGTATCATCAAAAACCGGGGACCTGTAAAGAGCAATTAAATATGTAAAGCAAAGAGGCTGATGTGTGTGCATCAGCCCCTTTATGCTTATTTGAGAACGTCGTCTACTACGCTCTCGGTCTTGTTAAGACCGTCGTTGATGCCGTCGGCTACCTTGTCGGAAAGCTCCTCCGTGGTGGAGGTAGTCACTCTGCTGCTGTCATCTCTGCCGGCAGATGTGCCGTTACCGTTGTCAACGTCGCCGTCGGACGCTGAACAGCCTGTGGTGATGGCTGCTGCCGCCGCAAGGCTCATAAACAGTGCAAGAAACTTTTTCATAGTTGTACTCATTCCTTTGTAGTTGTTTTTTGGTATTTACTGACCGCTTTTATTATTTGCAGTTAATTTGCGGTTATTCATACTGCTTTAAATTGTTAATTTATGGAATAATTGTAAATAAAATGTATATATTTTTCATCTCCACTTTAAAAATGACTGGATATGTGTTATAATGGAGAAGTAATTATGTAGATATTGACGACTGACAGGCGTCAGTATCAAAGCGGCGTAACATCTGATGCTGTGGGGGCGTGGCGTGATGCTTTTAAAAAAACTGCTTGTGCGCTGGCTCGGTTCACGGGAGCTTGAGGAAAACGGCATTGCAAAGATAGTTTATGAGCTGATACCGAAAATGGCAGCGGTGAGCGCTGTGTGCCTGATAATAAGCCTGTTGATAAGCAGGGATATTCGTGATATACCGGGGTTTGTGACAGGCTTTTTGTATGCGGTGTTTTCGCTTGTGTACCTTGCACGCACCTGCACTGATGCGGCACTTTGCAAGGACACGAAGAAGGCAAAGGATAAAATGATGCGCTGCTATATTTTAAGATTTGCAGGGCTTTTTGCGCTGGGGGCTGTGTCTTTGTACACGGGGCTTTTCAGCTTTGCGGGGGTGCTTATACCCCAGCTTTTACCTAAAATATTACTGTCCGCCGGGCAGTTTTCAAGAAAGAAGGATTGAGCTATGGACGGAGTAGGTCAGGGACCAAGAGTCGTATTTGAGATATTTGGCTGGAAGGTCACCGAGACTGTCGTTATGGGCTGGCTTGTCATACTTATAGTTTTCGTACTGTGCAGGTTCCTGACAAGGAACCTCAAAAAAGTGCCCGAGTCAAAGCGTCAGGTCGTAGCCGAGATGATGGTGAACTTTGTCAATAACCTTGTAAAGAGCAATATGGGCGAGAATATGATGGTGTATGCACCATACATAGGGGCGCTGCTTCTGTATGCGCTGTTAGGCTCGCTGATAAGCCTTGTGGGGCTGAGATCCGTTACGGCTGATTTCAATACCACGCTGTCAATGGCACTCATAACATTTGCCATGATAACATACACAAAGATAAAGTACCACGGCGTAGGCGGCTATTTAAAGGGCTTCTGCTCGCCGATAGGCTTCATGCTTCCGCTCAATCTTATCAGTGAGGTCGCGACCCCTGCATCTATGGCGTTCCGTCTTTTCGGTAATATCGCAGGCGGCATGGTAATAACATCGCTGCTCTATGGTGCGCTGGGTGCATTGTCATCGGCGCTGGGGCTTGTGTTCGAGGCAGGCTCATGGGGCTTCTCGGTGTTCCAGGTGGGTATACCGGCAGTGCTTTCGGTGTACTTTGACCTGTTCTCGGGGTGTATACAGGCGTATATCTTCTCGATGCTGACTATGGTAAACGTAGCGGCAGGCAAGGACTAAGGCTTTATTTGCTAAGGTAAACGTAGCGGCAGGCAAGGACTAAGGCTTTATTTGCTAAGGCAATTATTATAAAACTTACCCTTAGATAAGGGAATACATTATTTGGAGGATTTTTCTATGGAAAAGGCTATCGTATTGGGTTGTTCGGCGATCGGTGCAGGTCTTGCAATGATCGCAGGTATAGGCCCTGGTATTGGTGAAGGTTATGCAGTAGGTAAGACTATCGAGTCTATCGCAAGGCAGCCCGAGGCACAGGGCGACTGCACAAGAACGATGTTCATAGGTGTCGCTATGGCAGAGTCAACAGGTATCTATGCGTTCGTCGTAGCGCTCATACTGCTGTTTGCAAACCCGTTCATCGGAAAGCTCTGATAACAAATAACTCTATGACCGGGAGGGAAATAAATGCATTTTGCAGCAGGTGATATAACCGATTTTCTGAGCATAGATCTTTCGACTATTATCGCTACCTGGTGCAACCTGCTCATACTTTTCCTTGTTTTGAAGCATTTTCTTTTCAAGCCTGTCAACAAGGTGCTTGACAGCAGGAAAGAAGAGGTCGCCAAGACCTATAAGGAGGCTGACGATGCCAAGGAGAATGCAAAGGCTATGGAGGCTGAGTATTCGACAAAGCTCGCAAAGGCAAAGGAAGAGGGCGCCCAGATAGTCAAAGAGGCTACCAAAAAGGCGCAGCAGAGGTCTGACGAGATAATCGTGGACGCTAAGCAGGAAGCAAAGGCGATAGTTGATAATGCACACGACCAGATCGAACGTGAGAAGAAGATCGCTATAAACGAGATAAAAGACGAGATCACGGATATTGCCCTCGGCGCAGCAGCTGCTGTTGTTGAAAAGGAAGTAAGCACTAAGGACAATGAAAGGCTCATTGAGAGCTTTATTGATAGTGTAGGTGATCTGTAATGGCGCAGGCAGTCGAGAATATTTACGCCGAGGCTGTATATGAGCTCGGCACGGAAAGTGATTCTCTCGATGAGCTGTATGAGGAGATAAGTGCGCTCAGAGGTATCTTTGAAGAAAATGATGACCTTGTGAAGCTGCTCTCGTCACCGTCGGTGGGCGAGGAGGAAAAGCACGACATCATACAAAGTATATTCGGGGGGAGGGTAAGCGAGCTTACCTTTAATTTCCTCTGCGTGCTTGCCGATAAGGGGAGAGTAGGGTTCTTTCCCAAGATACATGACGTTTTGCATAAGCTCTATAATGAACAGAAGGGCATTATGGAGGCTGAGGTGGTAACGAGCGAGCCTTTGTCGCAGGCGCTTGAAGAGAAGCTCAGAGCTAAGCTCGCAGCGCAGTCGGGCAAGGAGGTCGTTATCAACAAGAAGGTGGATAAGTCGATGATCGGCGGCATCATCGTGAGATTTGATGACCGTGAGATAGATGCATCGCTCAGAAAGCGTCTTGATGATCTTAGGAAGAGCATCGACTCTACCATAGCATAGGTGCGTGTAAGAGGAAAAAATAATACGAAAGGCATGGAATAGCTTATGAAATTAAGGCCTGATGAAATAACCGGCATAATCAAGTCGCAGATTAAGAATTATCAGTCCAAGCTCGAGCTTGCCGATGTCGGAACAGTTGTAACTGTCGGCGACGGTATCGCAAGAGTACACGGGCTAGATAACTGTATGTCGGGTGAGCTGCTTGAATTTGAAACAGGTATATTCGGCATGGCTCTCAACTTAGAGCAGGATTTTGTCGGAACTGTTCTGCTCGGTAACGACGAGGGCATCAAAGAAGGCAGCAAGGTAAAGAGAACAGGTAATATAGTTTCCGTTCCCGTAGGTGAGGAGCTGCTCGGCAGAGTTGTAAACTCGCTCGGTCAGCCTATCGACGGCAAGGGCGCTATACTTACAAACGAAAGACGTCCTATCGAAAGCCCGGCTTTCGGTATAATCACAAGACAGTCGGTAAACAGACCGCTGCAAACAGGTATCAAGGCTATCGACTCTATGATACCGATAGGCAGAGGTCAGCGTGAGCTTATCATCGGCGACAGACAGACGGGTAAGACCATTATCGCCCTTGATACTATAATCAATCAGAAGGGGCAGAACGTTATCTGCGTGTATGTAGCTATCGGTCAGAAGCGTTCTACCGTTGCAAACGTTGTTGAAACGCTCGACAAGGCAGGGGCTATGGATTACACGATAGTCGTATCCGCTACTGCGTCGGAGCTTGCACCGCTGCAATATATAGCACCCTATTCGGGCGTTGCTATGGCGGAGCATTTTATGCTGCAGGGCAAGGATGTGCTTTGTGTATATGATGACCTTTCAAAGCACGCTGTGGCGTACAGAACTATGTCGCTTTTGCTCAAGCGTCCTACCGGACGTGAGGCTTACCCGGGCGATGTATTCTATCTCCATTCAAGACTGCTCGAGCGTGCGTGCAATCTTAACAAGGACTACGGCGGCGGCTCGATAACTGCACTGCCGATAATAGAAACGCAGGCAGGCGACGTTTCGGCGTACATACCTACAAACGTAATATCTATCACAGACGGGCAGATATTCCTTGAAACGGAGCTGTTCTTCTCGGGTATCAGACCAGCGGTAAACCCGGGTATCTCGGTATCCCGTGTCGGCGGCTCGGCTCAGATAAAGGCTATGAAGAAGGTGGCAGGCTCGCTCAAGCTTCTCTATTCGCAGTACAGAGAGCTTCAGAGCTTCTCGCAGTTCGGCTCTGACCTTGATAAGGATACCAAGGACAGACTTGCACAGGGCGAGAGGATAGTTGAGGTATTGAAGCAGGGCAGGAACTCGCCGCTTAAAGTAGAGCATCAGGTGCTTATAATCTATGCGGTGGTAAATAACTACCTTAAAGATATAGCGGTCGAGGATATAGCGGAGTTCCAGGCAGAGCTGTTTGACTATGTTGAATCTGCTCACCCGTCGGTAACGGGCGCTATAAGGGAGACTAAGGATCTTTCGGAGGAGACTGAGAACGAGCTTAAAGACGCTCTTAATGAGTGCATAGGCAAGTTTTTGAAAACTAAGTAAGATCATCCCTATGAAGGAGGATATTTTATATGGCAACGGCAAATATGAAGGACGTTAAGCGCCGTATAAAAAGTGTTGAGAGTACAAGGCAGATAACCAAGGCTATGGAGCTTGTGGCTTCGTCAAAGCTAAGACGTGCCAAGGAAAGGGCGCTCGCAGCGCAGCCTTTCTTTGCGGCGGTCTATGATACTATGGCGGACGTTTCAAGGGATCATGTGTTCAGCTCTATCTACACCAAGAAGGAAGTCTTAAAGACTGTGCTTATGGTGGTCATCGCAGGTGACAGGGGGCTTGCAGGCGGCTTTAACAGCAACATCCTAAAGCTCGCACTTGAAAAGGCGAACGAGCATAAGGCAAACGGCTACAAGGTCAAGCTGATGACGATAGGCAAGAAGGCTGTCGAGTACTTTAAAAAGCGTGATTTCGAGGTACTCGATGAGTACCCGGGGATAGCTGAGAGCCTTAATGTGTATGATTCGCTCGACATAGCGGAGAATGTGATCGCAAGGTTCAGGCTCGGTGAGTTTGACAGGGTGGAGCTTGTGTATACCACCTTCGTGTCAGCGCTTACACAGGAGCCGGTGTTCCTGCCGGTACTGCCTGTCAAGGAAATGATAAGCGGCAGCGGTGAGAAAAAATCGCTGATGATATATGACCCCTCGCCGGAGGAGGTATTCAACGGCCTTATACCGCAGTATATCTCGGGCATACTCTATGCGGCGATAGTTGATTCGTTTGCATCTGAGCAGGCAGCAAGAAGAACGGCTATGGAGTCCGCAAGCGACAACGCAGACGAGATGATCGCAAACCTGTCGCTTATGTACAACCGTGCAAGACAGGGTCAGATAACTCAGGAGCTGACGGAGATAGCGTCAGGCTCTCTGAGAGATGAATAAACAAGTCGGCTGCAAGTTTACAGGTAACAGTTAAGGTGTGCGCCTTGCGGCGCATGGATCTAAAAAGGCGGCTTCGCCGCCGTGATCGTAATTTATAAATTGATAATTGTGCATTGTGCATTGAAAAAAGGGTGTGAGACCAATGAGTGAGAAAAATGTCGGAAAGGTGGTTCAGATCGTCGGCGCTGTTGTTGACGTGAAGTTTGAAAAGGAACACCTGCCGCAGCTTCTGAACGCTATCGAGATAGACAATAAGGGCGAGCGCCTTGTTGTCGAGGTAGCGCAGCATATAGGCGATGACGTTGTAAGATGTATCGCTATGGGTTCGACTGACGGCCTTGTAAGAGGTTCTGATGCAGTCGATACCGGCTCGAGTATTACCGTGCCTGTCGGCAGGTCAACACTGGGAAGGATATTCAACCTCCTGGGCGAGCCTGTTGACAACAAGCCTGCACCCGAGGCTGAGGAGAGGTGGGCTATCCACCGTCAGCCGCCCTCATATGAGGAGCAGCGGGCTGCAAGCGAGGTACTTGAAACGGGCATCAAGGTAATAGACCTTATAGCGCCGTACTTAAAGGGCGGTAAGATAGGTCTGTTCGGCGGTGCGGGCGTTGGTAAGACGGTGCTTATACAGGAGCTTATAAACAACGTAGCGAACCAGCACGGCGGTATCTCGGTATTCACCGGTGTCGGCGAGCGTACAAGAGAGGGCAACGACCTCTATAACGAAATGATGGAGTCGGGCGTTATCGACAAGACTGTGCTTGTGTACGGTCAGATGAACGAGCCGCCCGGGGCAAGAATGAGAGTAGGTCTTTCGGGTCTGACTATGGCGGAGTATTTCCGTGATGTCGAGGGTCAGGACGTGCTGCTCTTTATAGACAACATATTCAGATTTACACAGGCAGGCTCAGAGGTGTCGGCGCTTCTCGGCAGAATGCCCTCCGCAGTTGGCTACCAGCCTACACTTGCAACGGAGATGGGCGCTTTGCAGGAGAGGATCACATCTACCAACAAGGGCTCTATCACGTCTGTTCAGGCGGTATACGTTCCTGCGGACGACCTGACTGACCCGGCACCTGCCACAACATTCGCTCACCTTGATGCGCAGACGGTGCTTTCGAGATCTATCGCATCGCTCGGTATCTTCCCGGCAGTTGATCCGCTTGATTCATCGTCGAGGATATTAAGTCCTGAGATAGTCGGCAACGAGCATTATCAGGTCGCAAGACAGGTGCAGTCGATACTCCAGAGATACAAGGAGCTTCAGGATATCATCGCTATCATGGGTATGGATGAGCTGTCTGAGGAGGATAAGCTCACCGTTTCAAGAGCCAGAAAGATACAGCGCTTCCTGTCACAGCCGTTCTTCGTAGCAGAGCAGTTCACAGGCTACAAGGGCAAGTATGTGCCTATCAAGGAAACTATCAGAGGCTTCAAGGAGATAATCGAGGGACTTCATGATGACCTGCCGGAGTCTGCGTTCCTGTTCGTGGGTACGATAGACGAGGCGGTAGAGAAAGCCAAGAATTCAAAGTAAGCGTAAAGGGGAATGAGCAATGACACCTTTTAAGCTAAAAATAATCACCCCCGAAAAGACGTTTTTCGACGGCGAAACGCAGCAGCTCATAGCAAGGACTACCGCAGGCAATGTTGGTATACTTGCAGGGCATACGCCGTATGCGGCAAACCTCACAGCGTCGCCGCTCAAGGTGATGCAGGAGGACGGGTCCTTCCGTGTGGCGGCGGTATCTGCCGGCATGGTGAAGGTAAGAGCCAACGAGTGCGTGGTCGTGGCGTCTGCGATAGAATGGGCGGACGAGATAGACATCGAGCGTGCAAAGCGCTCCAAGGAGGACGCAGAGCGCAGGCTCAAAGCTCAGGCAAGTCAGAAGGAATTCGAGCGTGCCGAGCATAAGCTCAAACGTGCCCTCAACAGACTGACCGTTTCGGGCGGGATGTAAGACATAAAAATTCCGGAGTATCGTGAATGGTACTCCGGTTTTTGTTATGTACTTCGGCGAGCGAAGCGAGCCGTACCGCCGCAGCGCAGCGGAGGCGGTGCAGCAGCCCGTAAGGGCTGCGAAGCCCCATTGCAGTATGATACATTTTAGGTATCATTTTCCGATAAGGCGCTCTACCAGCCTTACGCAGTCGGCAGCATCGCCGGAATAGCCGTCAGCGCCTATCTCGGCAGCAAAGCTCTCTGTCACGGCAGCACCGCCGACTATTATCTTAGCCGTACAGCCCTTGTCACGGGCAATGCCTATGACCTTTTTCATGTTCATCATCGTTGTGGTCATAAGCGCCGACAGTGCTATGACAGCGGCGTTTTCCTTAATGGCTGTGTCAACGATCAGCTCGCTGTCAACGTTCTTGCCGAGGTCAATGACACGGTAGCCGTAGTTTTTGAGCATCAGGGCGACAAGGTTCTTGCCTATGTCGTGAACGTCCCCCTCAACTGTCGCTATCACGACAACGGCGGCGCTGTCGTCTGCGGCATTTCCGCCTAACAGCGGCTCTAAGTATGCTATCGACATCTCCATGGTGTTTGCCGATGCTATCAGCTGCGGCAGGAAGTACCTCTTTTGCTCAAAGAGCTTGCCCACCTTGTTTATCGCCGGGATAAGCAGGGTGTTTATTATGTCAGAGGGCTTTTCGCCGCTGTCAACACGCTCCTTAGTGAGAGCGACTATGCTGTCCTTTTCGCCGCCCAGTACAGCCTTGAAGATAGGGTCGTCCTCATTTTTGTCTTTGGGAGCGTCGTCTGCTTTCGGGGCAGGCGCTGAGGTCTTTTGTACAGTCGGCTGTGATGCCTGCTTTTCGGTGTAGTAGTTTATGCGCTCTATGTAACGAATGTCGCTGCCCTCACGGTTGAGGAGCATATCGCCTGCGGCAGCAGTGTTCATAAGCAGATCCTGAGAGGGGTTGGCTATCGCCATGGTAAGCCCCGACGCTATGCTCATAGCAAGGAACGCCGTGTTCACAAAGCTCCTCTCGGGCAGCCCGAAGGATATGTTTGACAGTCCGCACACGGTAGCAAGCCCCTTGCTCCTGCAATAGTCAAAGGTCGAGAAGCAGCTGAGCGCCGCACCCTTGTCAGCACCGACTGTGCCTACAAGTGCATCTACGACTATGTCCTCTTTTACAAACCCTGCACCGAGCGCACGGCTTATGGCTTCGTCAACTATTTCGTGCTTTCTTTCGATATTTCCGGGTATGCCCTCATCATCTATCGGCAGGAAGATAAACATTGCCCCGTACTTCTTGGCAGTTTTGAGCATAGGCTCAAATTTTGCCGATTCGTAGTTTATGGAGTTTATAAGCGCACGCCCGGGGTATATGCGAAGGGCAGCCTCTATGACCTCGGGGTAGCTTGAATCTATGCAAAGCGGCAGATCGCTTATCTGTGAAAGCTCTGTCACTACGTTTATCATAGTCTGCCTCTCGTCAATGCCATTCGTTCCGCAGTTTACGTCAAGGATAGATGCACCTGCCCTTTCCTGCTCACGGGCAAATTTTCTTACTATCTCGAGCTTGCCCTCACGCAGCTCCGCCTGCAAAGCCTTTTTGCCGGTGGGATTTATACGTTCGCCTATAACTAAGAACCTTTCCCCCGGGACTATCTTCACAGCCTTTCGCTCGGAGCAGATGATACGCTCTTTTGTGGTGTTCACTTCCTTTTTTGTAATGCCCGAAAGTGCCGCTTTGAGTGCCTTTATATGCTCGGGTGTCGTGCCGCAGCAGCCCCCGAGAACAGATGCGCCGATCCTTGCAAGCTCCGCACTTGCTGATGCAAATTCCTCCGGCTGCATCTTGTATACCGTCACACCGTTTTCAAGCTCGGGCAAGCCTGCATTGGGCTTTACTATCACCGGAACGGTCGAATACTCCACGAATGTCTTAACTATCTCTGCCATAGTGTCAGGACCAGCGCCGCAGTTGATACCTACTGCGTCAGCGCCCAGCGACTGCAAAACAGTCGGCACGCATTCAGCCGGAGTTCCGAAAAGTGTCCGCCCGTCCGCCTCAAAGGTAAGTGTCGCCATTATAGGCAGGTCGCACACCTCTCTTATCGCAATGACAGCCGCCCTTGTTTCCTGCAAGCTCATCATAGTTTCAATTACGAACAGATCAGCTCCTGCATCGGCAATAACGCTCGCCTGCTCCTTGTAGACCTCTACCAGCTCGTCAAAGGTAAGCGTCCCCAGCGGATAAAGCTGCCGCCCTGTCATGGTAAGGTCGCCTGCGACATAAGCCTTGCCGTCTGCGGCTTTTTTTGAAAGTGCGACAAGCTCTGTGTTCATTTCTCTTAGCTTGTCCTCAAGACCGTACTCTGCGAGCTTTATGCGGTTTCCGGTAAAGGTCGGCGCATAGACGATGTCAGCACCTGCCGAGATAAACTCACGCTGCAAATTTATAAGCACATCGGGGTTTTTAAGTATCCATTCCTCGGGGCATACGCCTACCGGCATACCGGCGTTTTGCAGATTTGTCCCCGTGCCGCCGTCAAGTATCACAAAGCCCTTGCCGCAAAGCTCTTTAAATTCCTGTCTTGTCATGGTGTTCCTCCGTTATATGTTAAGATTGTTTATAAAGTCTTTTTTAAACTCCTCACTGTCGGTAAGCGTGAGCGTTTTTGCCCTTTTTATTATGCTGCTCACCCTTTTGTCAAACCCCTCATCGTAAAGCGACATCTGCGCCCCACGCAGAGATGTGTTGCCGAGGGCTTTGGCATACTTTAAAAGCTCACCCGGTATAAGCCCCGTCACGGCGGCGCTTTCAAGGTCAAGAAAATACCCGAAGCCGCCTGCTATGATAAGCGTTTTTATGTCCTCATAGCCCTTGCCTGCGGTCTTTAACAGCACCTCCATGCAGGAGCGTATGGCGGACTTTGCAAGCTGTAACTGCCGCACATCGTCCTGCGTGAGCATGACCCCGTCGGTGATGACAAAGCCGCTCTCACGGTGTATCTCATCAAATGCGCCGGTGCGGTCGATAATGCCGTGCCTGACACAGAAAGCGAGCGCATCTGCTGCACCGCTGCCGCATAGACCCTTTGCAGGGGGGCTGCCGATAATGTCATACTTTATAGCGCCGCCGTCGTCATATATGCGGCTGACTGCACCGTCAATGCCGCCCATGCCGCAGCTTAGCTCACCGCCCTCAAATGCAGGGCCTGCCGCTGCCGAGGCGCAGAGGATACTGTCCTTGTCCGCAAGCACTATCTCGCCGTTTGTGCCTATGTCTGCAAAGAGAAACGGCTCATCGGCGTTCACACTTGCTATCCCCGATACTATATCACCGCCGATAAATGCGCTTATCCCGGGGATAAGGCTGACTGAAATATCGGGGAAGGCTTGATCAAAGCTATCTCCTAAAAGCGTGCTTAAAAGCATAATCTGTCCGCCGAGCGTGACCGTGTAAAACGGCGCTTTGGTAAGCCCCCGGCAGTCAAGCCCGAGCAGCAGATGATACATAGCAGTGTTTGCGGCAACTGCCATTTTTGTGACCAAAAGGTCTTTTAAACAAAGCCGTGACAAAAGCGCCGATATATCACGCCTGATAAGCTCTTGCAGCTGTGCGGAGCTTTCCTGTGCTGCCGAGAGCCTTGTTATGACATCGGCGCCGTATGCCGCCTGTGAATTGGCAGTGGTAAGCGTCCTGACAGCTGTTTTGCCGGTAATATCCACAAGCGACGCTGCAATAGTTGTCGTGCCAATATCGACAGCGATGCCGAAGCTGTGCGAGGGGTCGATGTCCGCATTGTCATTCTCGCTTTTCTGATAGCTAAGCGTCTGCTCCGGCAGCTCTATGCGGACAGGCGAGGAAGTCACAGCCTTGCAGGCAAGGCGGAAGCCCTGTGCGAGCTTGTCAGATGATAATAAAAATCTGTCCTCCTGCGTAACAGGGAGAGTGCCTGCCATGAGCCTTACCAAACACTTGCCGCAAACGCCGCTGCCGCCGCAGTATGCAGGTATGAAAACGCCCTTTGAGCGCAGAAACTGCAATATATTCACGCCGCCCGGAATGACCAGCTGCACGGCTTTCACCTCCACGAAAATATTCTTATAGGCAATACCGCACAATGATTGTGTGTAAGATACGCTGTCAGAATTTTCGTCAGATTACCCAAATTTGCCGAAGGAATACTAACGTATTTCAAGGCAAATATGGGTGATATGACGGAAATTCTGCAAGTAGATTGCACACAAAGCCACCAGGCGGTCTTTGTGCGGTGTTGCCTATAATATTGTAACATATTATAAAATATATTTCAAGTGCTGTTTGCTGTGAGATATTGTTTGTCTCGGCTTGAAGTTTTCTGTTTAATTTGCTAAATTATTCATACCGTTATTTGTGCATGGTAACAAAAGGCGTTTTGCTTATTGACAAGAAATTATTAATAGTGTATAATAAATGTTAGGAGTTTATTTCCAAAATCTATAATGTGAGGAGCATTTTGTATGAACATAAAAGCCGCAAAGGATCAGATCGAGAACGCCATAAAGTCTTACCTTATGAAGGACGAATACGGCGAGTATCTTATCAGTATAGAAAAGCAGCGCCCGGTATTCCTGCTCGGTGCGCCGGGTCTGGGTAAGACCGCTATCATGGAGCAGGTAGCTCAGGATATGCAGATAAACCTTGTATCCTACGCTATGACACACCAGACAAGAGAAACAGCGATAGGTAAGTCTATAACTCTCGAGCGTAACTTCATAGGTAAGGACGTTACAGTTTCTGAAACTACCATGTCCGAGATCATTTCAAATATCTATCAGACTATGGAGGAGACAGGTATCCGTGAGGGCATACTCTTCCTCGATGAGATCAACTGCGTGGATCGTGGTATAGCACCTATGATGCTCCAGTTCCTGCAGTACAAGATCTTCGGTAAGGATCAGATCCCCGAGGGCTGGGTCGTTACCACCGCAGGTAACCCGCCTGAGTACAATGACGCCGTTACAGAGTTCGACATAGCTACTCTTGACCGTCTTAAAAAGGTCGAGATCGAGCCTGACTACCCGATCTGGAAGGAGTACGCATACTCGCACGGCATACATACATCTATCACTACATACCTTGACTTCTATCCGGAGTATTTCTATGTAGTACCTACCGACAAGAGCGACAGACAGTTCGTTACCGGACGTGGCTGGGAGGATATGTCGGAAATGATGCAGCTGTATGAAAAGAACGGCACACCGGTAGACCTCTTCCTTATTTCGCAGTACGTTCAGAAGCACGACATCAACCAGTCGTTCTATGAGCATTATTGCAGATACAACGAGATAATGAACAAGTACAGAGTACAGGATATTTTAAGCGGCAACACCACCACTCAGATAATGGAAGCTGCAAGAATGGCAGGGGAATACGAAAAGCATATCCTTATCAACCAGCTTGCAAGCGTTACCGCAGAGATGATAGTAAACTCCCTTATGACAGAGAAGATGTCAAACATCATCATGCCTATGCTTCAGGATATAGTTACAAAGATAAACGCAGGCTTCTCCAACCGTCAGGTGCTTTCTGAGCATATCATGGAGCTGAGAAAGAAGGTAGACAAGGCTGTAAAGGCTCGTATCATCTCGGTAAAGGACAAGAGGATACAGCACTGGATACTTGCATCCCTTTCAAGATATATGGACAGGACGACCAACGAAGCAAGGGACAAGAACGAGCAGATAGCTATTATCCAGTCGGAATTCGATGCTATAATCAACAAGGTGAATATGTACACAAATCAGGGCAGCCAGATGCTTGGAAATATGTTTGCATTTGTATCCCAGGTTTACGGCGAGGGCAGTGAGATGCAGCTGCTCGTCCACGAGCTGTCGCTCAACTCAAACGTTACAAAGTTCATCGGCAAATACGGCTGCGACGATTACACAAACAGAGCAAACGCATATATGCAGGCTCAGCAGCAGTACTGATAAAAAAGGATCACCCCGGAGCGGAATTGCTCCGGGGTGTTTTACTGTATATCGCCGCTGTTATTTTTCCATTTTCCATATCTCAGCACTGTACGGTGCAAGCTCGCTGCCGCCGCCGAAATCGTGAGAAGTCCCTGTGATAAGCTCATCAGCCATACCGCAGCCTGCGTCAAAATGCGCCACAAACGGCTCGCTGTCGGCGTTTATCGCTATAAGCACTCTCTCGTCTTCAAACTTGCGCTCTATGATGCACTGCTTGTTTGTAAGCACGGGAACGCTTATGCTGCCGTAGCAAAGAGCCTTGCTCTCGTGGTGTATCTTTGCGAGCTTTGATATGAACTTACTAAGCTCATTATCCACAGGCTCGTCAAATGATACTCTGAGAGCCGGGTCGCCGTCCTTCTTGTCGCCCTCTGCGCCCCATTCGCTGCCGTAGTATATGCACGGTATGCCCGGCATACCGAACAGTATCGCATAGATGAGCGGCAGGTGCTTTTTGTTCGTAAGGATAGTCGCCACCCTTGAAACATCATGATTGTCAACAAAGCTCAACAGGTGCATACCCCTGTACTGACACCACTGCTCAGGACCGAACTGGTTTTTGAGTGAGTGGCAAATCTCAAACATATTCATGCTGTTGAAGCTCGAATACAGCCCCTTGTAGCACTGGTAATTGGTAGCGGAGTGCAGCATCTCGTCATTTACGAACTGCGAGTAGTCGCCGTGCAGCAGCTCGCCTATCAGCACGAGATCCTCCTTGAGCGTGCCTGTATAGCTTCTCAGGCGCTTTATAAATTCCTTGTCAAGGCAGTACGCCACATCGAGCCGCAGACCGTCTATGTCAAATTCGTCCACCCAGCCCTTTATGCAGGAGAAGATATGCTCGACCACCTCGTTGTTTCTGAGATTGAGCTTTACAAGGTCAAAGTGACCCTCCCAGCCCTCGTACCACAAGCCGTCATTGTAGTTTGAGTTGCCGCCGAAGTTGATAAAGAACCAGTCCTTGTAGCGTGAGCTCTCACGGTTTTTGAGTACGTCCTGAAACGCCCAGAACCCCCTGCCCACATGATTGAACACGCCGTCAAGCACGACTCTTATCCCACGCTCATGCAGCGCCTTGCAGACCTTTGCAAAGTCCTCGTTCGTACCTAAGCGGCAGTCGATCTTTGTGAAGTCTCTTGTGTTGTAGCCGTGAGTGTCCGACTCAAACACAGGCGAGAAATACACTGCATCGCAGTTAAGCTCCTTTATATGATCTGCCCAGTCTATCACCTTTAAAATGCGTGACTGTTCTATACCGTCATTCTCAAACGGTGCGCCGCAGAACCCCAGCGGATAGATCTGATAGAATACACTTTCATATGCCCACATAGTTTGTTTACCTCCGATTATTGTTATAGCATTGCTTTAAGGCAACACCGCACGACCACCGGCTCACGCCTTTGTGTGCCATCTGCTTGCCGGATCTCCGTCATAATACCCAATTTCACCTTGTCTTACGCCAGGTAAACTTTGGCAAAAATGGGCATTCTGACGAAAATTCGGCGTGTTCAGCAAAGCTGAACAACTGCATACTGACACACAATGGTCGTGCGGTGTTGCCTTAAGTTACCTGTTTACTTGAAAAGCGTCATATACTATTATATCAAGAACTGTCAATTTTTTCAAGGATAATAATAAATCAAAATTTTCGGGATTTTTTGTGCAGAGTGCATAAATCTTGACATTTGAGATATATTATGTTATGATGATTATTAACAAATAATTATGAACGGAGACTGAAATGAAAAAGATACTGCTTATTTTTACCGGTGGTACTATTATGTGCACAACTGAAAACGGTATTATGTCAATAGATGAAAATATGGGGGCGTACCTTGTCGATGCCTATAAAAAGACCAGCGGCGACGACAGCACGGAGTTTGAGATGATGACGCCGTTTGTGATGCTAAGCGAGAATATGTCGCTTGCTCTCTGGAACAGGCTCGTTAAAATGCTTGCGGGTGTAGACTTTGAAAAGTACGAGGGCGTTATCATCACCCACGGCAGCGATACGCTTGCGTATACATCGGCGCTTGTGGGTATGCTCTATCGCCATACGAAAGTGCCGATCATCATAACAGCCGCAAACAAGCCTGTAAACGAAAAAGGCTCAAACGGGCTTTTTAATTTCAGGAGCGCTGTAAAGCTTATAAAGGAAAAGCGATACCCCGGTGTATTCACGGTGTACGAGCAGGTGTACCTCTCGACCAGACTTATCCCGGCGGACACTTATCTTGACAGGTTTTCAAGCTACGGCGGCGAGCCGTTTGAGGGCGTGAGCGAAAACAGGCTCAAAAAGCCCCGTGAAAGGCTCATAGACCCCGATATAACGCTTGAAAAGAGCATAACCGTTGTAAACCCGTACCCGGGGTTTGACTATACGTCGGTAAATCTTTCCTCACGCCCGGCGGCGGTGCTGCACACCCTCTACCACAGCGGCACAGCCTGCACCGACGGCGAGGGGAAGAATTCGCTCATATCCTTTATCGACAAATGCAAGGCGCTTGACATTCCGCTCTACCTCTGCGGCACAAAGGGCAGGGGAGCAGGGATTTACGAAAGTGCATCACGCTACATTGACAAGGGTGTAAGCACGATAGACCGCATATCCGATGTGGCGGCGTATGTAAAGCTGCTTATCGCCTACAATCAGAAAGAGATAAACCCTGCAAGATATATCTATTCAAACGTTTTCTTTGAAATGCTTTAGGAGGGACTATGGACAAACTGATAAAGTATGCCGAAAATCAGGCAAAGGATCTGCACTCACTCATTATAAACATAGACGGCAGGCGTGTGTACAGCTTTGGTGATACAGATGAGCGCCGTGATATTTATTCGGCGACAAAGAGTATACTAAGCATCGCAGTCGGTGAGCTTTATGAGAGCGACAGGCTCGACATAGACTCACCGCTGCATGAGTATCTGACAGACGCACAGCGAAGGCTTATCCCCGAAAACAAAAGAGCTGACTTTGAGTGCCTGCCCGTGACAAGGTTTCTTACAATGTCGGTAGGCGGCTACCCGTTCCGCCCGGAGGGTGAGAGCGGCTGGCTGTCGCAGGCGCTTGGCGCTGATGCAGACTATAAAAACGCCCAGTTTAGCTATTCAAATTTCCCGGCGCTGCTCGTGGGGGCAGTATGCGAGAACATAACAGGCGGACTGGCAGGCTACATAAAAGATATGCTTTACCGCACCGCCGACATTAAGAACGCTGATGTCAAGCTGACCCCCGAGGGGTATTTCTACGGTGCGAGCGGCATGAAGCTCTCCTGCGCCGAGCTTGAAAGGACAGGGCTTTATCTGCTTCGCCATGCTGACGAAAAAAGCGGATATTACGCCCATGCATTCTCGCCGCAGATAAAGACTGACAGCGGCAGCTACGGTTATTATTTCTGGCTTGAAAACGGCTGCATCTGCATAAGCGGCAAGTGGGGGCAGAAGTGCATCATCTCACCGGAAGATAACAGAGTGATATGTTATCTCTCCACCGGACAGAAGGCAGACGAAAAGCTGTATCAGTTGGCAGTTGAGGTGTCGTTTGCGCCGTAAGGCAACCTTTCCTGTCCTTCTTTCCGGTTCTCCCCCAAGCACGCCGCCAAAGGCGGCGAACCCCCGGAAAACCAATGCACAAAAACAACAACTCCGCCCCCATTTTCCGGGAGCGGAGTTGATCTTTTTACATAAATACATTCGTCACTACTATCTCAATGCCTATGCCTATCAATATAATGCCGCCGATCACCGTAGCCTTGCCGGAGATCTTTGTGCCTACCGTCCTGCCGATCTTCAAACCGACGGAGCTTATGATAAAAGTCACCACAGCAATTATGCACGAGCATATGAGAGCTTTTATAAAGCCGTAATCTGAGATAGTGAACCCTACGCTCAAAGCGTCGATAGATGTGGCGACCGCCTGCATCAGCAGTATCATCGGTGTGAGCCTTACACCCTCGCCTGCGCCGTCGCCGCCCTTGAAGCCCTCGTATATCATGCTGCCGCCTATGTATGCAAGAAGTAAGAGCGCTATCCACGGAACTGCACGGTCGAGCTTTGTAAAATAGCTGACTATCGTTCTTACGAGCAGCCACCCGGTCATCGGCATGAGCGCCTGGAAAAATGCAAACGCCCCCGAAATGCCGAGTATCTTGCGGCTCCTCATCTCAGGCTCACCAAGCCCGTTTGCAAGTGATACGGTAAATGCGTCCATTGCAAGCCCGACACCTAACAGCATACTGTTCAAGAAAAAGAAAATATCCATATCGGTGATCCTTTACATAGTTAGTGTATTCACATAGTATTTTAGCATATTAGGTGGCAGTTGTCAAGCATAGGATAGATTTATTTTTTCCCTTTGCAAAGGTTAGCTTTCGCTAATATCCCGGCTGCGGCTGTGAATATCATACTGCCGCCCGAATCGGGAGAGAAGAATGCACTGTATGTGATCATAGCCGCTAATGACAATACCGATAAGGCAAGCCATACCTTTGTTAAGCTCTCGGCAAAGCAGGATCTTTTTATGCGTGAGATGTTGTCACAGAATATGAGCACGAATGCCTGCATCGCTGTCATGTAGCACCCTGCCGCCGTAAATGACCCCGTCCCCGATAAAATGAGCGATGCCACCCTGATGATAAAAGCATATATCACTGCCGCCGTTATCAGTACAGCTGCCGCCGCTAAGATGTTGAGCGCCAGCTCCTTTTTCTGCTCACGGCGTTTTAAGTATTCCTTCCTGCCGCTGCTTACTGTTATTATAGTATGCTCGGTCGCTGACTGAAAAGCGTCCTGCTCGTATGCGAGTGATGTCCTGTTTGTAAAGTATATGTTTTTGGTCTGCATATTATCACACTTCTTTCGTTTGAGTCTGTGGATATTATAACACGGAACGACGATTTGTCAATACATTTTTTTGGACAGTTGACGAATGCCGCAGCTATTTGTTGAAAATATATTAACTTTGTGAAAAATGAATAAATTTTACCTTGACATTTTGGTGATTTGGCGGTATAATATTTTTCGGTGTTTATTTAGAAGAAAGAACGGTTGTTGACTGCACTTTGAGCATTGACATTGCCGATTGTGCATTGTAAACGGAGGAATGACAAATGGTAAGAGAAGACCTGAGAAATGTTGCTATCATCGCTCACGTCGATCACGGCAAGACTACGCTCGTAGATGAGATGTTAAAGCAGAGCGGTACATTCAGAGAGAATCAGGTAGTAAATGACAGAGTAATGGACTCAAACGACATAGAGCGTGAAAGAGGTATAACGATCCTTGCGAAGAATACGTCTATATTCTATAAAGATGTAAAGATAAATGTCATCGACACTCCCGGACACGCAGACTTCGGCGGCGAGGTAGAGCGTGTGCTCAAAATGGTAAACGGCGTTATACTGCTCGTTGATGCAGCGGAGGGCCCTATGCCGCAGACAAGGTTCGTGCTGCAAAAGGCTCTCGAGCTGGGTCATAAGATAATAGTAGTTGTAAATAAGATAGACCGCCCCGATGCAAGGCTTGACGAGGTAGGCGACGAGGTGCTCGAGCTTCTTCTTGACCTTGATGCGTCCGAGGAGCAGCTTGAATCGCCTGTGCTTTACTGCTCGGGCAGAGACGGTACGGCATCGCTCTCACCCGACGAGCCGGGTACCGATATGATACCGCTCTTTGAGAAGATACTCTCATATATCCCTGCGCCCGAGGTCGATACGGAGGGCTCTATGCAGATGCTCGTATCCTCTATCGACTACAACGAGTATGTCGGCAGGATAGCTATCGGCAGAGTCGAGAGGGGCGAGATAAAGGTAAATCAGGAGGTCACCGTAGGCGACTACCACGAGACTAAAAAGCAGTACAGGGGCAAGGTCGTTACTATCTATCAGATAGAGGGGCTAAAGCGTGTCCCCTGCGACAGCGCAAAGGCAGGCGACATCGTCTGCATAAGCGGTATAGAGAATATCACTATCGGTGATACTATCTGCAATTTCGGCGAGTTCGAGGCAGTACCGTTTGTCAAGATATCCGAGCCGACAGTCGAGATGACCTTCTCGGTAAACGATTCTCCGTTTGCAGGCAGAGAGGGCAAGTTCGTAACATCACGCCACCTGCGTGACAGACTGTTCAGGGAGCTTTTGAAGGACGTGTCGCTGCGTGTATCTGAGACCGACACGACAGATTCTTTCAGAGTTGCCGGCAGAGGTGAGATGCACCTTTCGATACTTATTGAGAATATGAGAAGAGAGGGCTATGAGCTGGGCGTTTCCACCCCGAGAGTTCTCTACCGTGAGATAGAGGGCAAGCTAAACGAGCCTATTGAGCGACTTGTTATAGATGTTCCCGAGGACTGCGTAGGCTCTGTTATGGAAAAGCTCGGCGCAAGAAAGGGCGAGCTTACACAAATGGCACCTGTCGGCAGCAGGATGAGACTGGAATTCCTGATCCCGGCAAGAGGTCTGTTCGGCTATAAGAGCGAATTTCTGACCGACACCAAGGGCGAGGGCATCATGTCGAGCGTGTTCGACAGCTACCAGCCGTACAAGGGCGAGATACCCAAGCGTGCCACAGGCTCTCTTGTGGCGTTTGAAACAGGCGAGGCTGTAACATACGGTCTTTATAACGCTCAGGAGCGTGGTGAGCTGTTCATCAAGGCCGGTACGCCTGTCTACGAGGGCATGGTAGTGGGTGCTTCCCCCAAGCAGGAGGATCTGGTAGTAAACGTGTGCAAGAAAAAGCACCTTACCAACACCCGTGCAAGCGGCAGCGACGACGCTCTCAGACTTACTCCGCCGAGAGTGCTGAGCTTAGAGGACAGCCTTGAATTCTTAGCAGACGACGAGCTGCTCGAGGTAACTCCCAAGAATATAAGGATAAGAAAAAAGACCCTGAGCAACACCCAGCGTGCCAAGGACAGGGCTAAGATGTGATAATGATAACACCGCAGGTGAACGCCTGCGGTCATTTTTTTGCATTTTGCAAAATCCACCCCCGGACACTATTGATTTTTATTAGCAAATGTGATATAATAATTAGTGGCGAGTAAAAATTTTTGTATAAAATCACTATTTGACAAATATATTATGATGGGGTGATAAAATGATAGATGTAGCTATAATAGGTGCAGGGGCTGTCGGGTGTGCGGCGGCTATGGAGCTTTCAAAGTATAAGCTCAGTGTATGCGTCATAGACCGTGAGAGCGATGTGGGCGAGGGTACCACAAAGGCTAACTCTGCGATAGTCCACGCAGGCTTTGATGCAGTGCCGGGCACGCTCAAAGCACGCTTCAACGTCCGTGGCAGCGAGATGATGGAGGAGCTTTCAAAAAGGCTCGACTTTGCGTATAAGAGAAACGGCGCTATGGTGCTTTGCTTTGATAAGAACGACGAGGGAAAGCTCACAGAGCTTAAAGAGCGTGCCGACAAAAACGGTGTAAAGGGTGTGAGCATCATCTCGGGCGACAGGGCAAGGGAATTAGAGCCGTCACTTACCGACGAGGTCACGGCGGCGCTGCTTGCCGAAAGCTCGGCGATAGTCTGCCCGTTTGAGATGACGATAGCATTTGCGGAAAACGCTTATGCAAACGGGGTCGAGTTTAAGCTCTCCACTCTTGTGACAGGGGTGGAAAAAACTGACGCAGGCTTTGTGGTAAAGACAGATGACGGCGATATCGAAGCTAAGGTCGTGATAAACGCCGCAGGTGTGTATGCTGATACAGTGCATTCATTCGTGTCAGACAAGCCGCTTGCGATAACGCCGAGAAAGGGCGAGTATATACTTATGGACCGCTCGGCAGGGGGAACGGTGAGCAGGACTATATTCCAGCTGCCGACTAAAATGGGCAAGGGCATACTTGTGACACCCACTGTCCACGGCAACCTGCTCGCAGGGCCTACCGCCGAAAACATCGACGACAAGGAAAACACCGCCACCACGACAGACGGTCTTGCATCGGTAAAGGCAAAGGGCGCATTAAGTGTTAAAAATATCCCATGGGGGAGCATGATAACAAGCTTTACGGGGCTGCGTGCAGTCGGTGACAGAGGGGATTTCATAATTGAGGAATCCGATGTGCCGGGCTTTATTGATGCAGCAGGCATCGAGTCGCCGGGGCTTACTTCTGCGCCTGCGATAGGGGAGTATCTGTGTGAGCTTGCAGGCAGGCGGCTGGATATGCAGATAAATACCGATTATATCGCCGCAAGGAGCGGTGTTATCCACCTGTCTGCACTTGATGACGAGCATAAAAACGCCCTTATAAAAAAAGACCCTGCATACGGCAGGATAGTCTGCCGCTGCGAGAGCATAACCGAGGGCGAGATAAGAGATGCGATAAACAGACCTCTCGGGGCGACTACGCTTGACGGCGTAAAAAGGCGCACCAGAGCAGGCATGGGCAGATGTCAGGGCGGCTTTTGCAGCCCGACTGTTATAAAGCTGTTATCCGAAAAGCTCGGCATAGCTATGCGTGACGTAAAGAAAAACGGTAAGTAAGGGGGCGGCTTTATATGGAAAACTTTGATATTATCATCATAGGCGGCGGCCCTGCGGGTATGGCGGCGGCTGTAAGCGCCAAAAAAGCAGGCGCTGAGAATATAGTCATACTTGAACGTGACAAGGTGTTGGGCGGCATACTTAACCAGTGTATACACGGCGGCTTCGGTCTGCATACCTTCGGCGAGGAGCTTACAGGCCCGGAATACGCTGAGAGGTACGCCGACATGGTAAGGGATATGGATATCCCCTATGAGCTTGAAACTATGGTGCTTGATGTTGCACCTAAGCCCGACGGCTGCAAGGCGGTAACTGTCATAAGCCCGACAAGGGGCGTGTGTGAGCTTTCGGCAAAGGCGGTCGTGCTTGCAATGGGGTGCCGTGAGCGTCCGAGGGGGGCGCTGGGCATAGCAGGCTTTCGTCCGAAGGGCGTGTACACCGCAGGTACTGCACAGAAGCTCGTCAACCTGGAGGGCGTGCATATCGGCAGGGAGGTCGTTATCTTAGGCTCGGGCGATATAGGGCTTATCATGGCAAGACGAATGACGCTTGAGGGGGCGCACGTTGCGGCGGTAGCGGAGCTTATGCCGTATTCGAGCGGACTAAAACGAAACATAGTGCAGTGCCTTGATGACTACGGCATACCGCTGCTTCTGAGCCACACTGTCATTGACATAAAGGGCAAGGATAAGCTCGAGGGCGTCGTCATCGCACAGGTAGATGAGAACCGTGTGCCGATAAAAGAAACTGCAAAGCTCTACCCATGCGACACGCTGCTGCTCTCCTGCGGTCTGATACCCGAGAATGAGCTTACCTCTGCTGCCGGCATAAGGATAGACAGGCGCACGAACGGTGCAATGGTCAACGAGTCGCTTGAAACGAGCATAGAGGGGGTATTCTCCTGCGGTAACGTGCTGCACGTCCACGACCTTGTTGACTTTGTATCGGAGGAATCCGCAAGGGCAGGCGAAAATGCTGCAAAATATGCACTCGGCGCAAAGAGAGAAAAGTGTGAGAGCTTTGACATCGAAACAGGCAACGGAGTGCGCTATACAGTGCCCGTGAGCATTTCGCCCGGGAATGCAGACGAGCTTACACATATAAGATTCAGGGTAGGCGATGTTTATAAAAACGTATCTGTCGTTGTAAAGTCGGGGGAGACGGAGCTTGTGCGCCGTAAGTCAAGGATACTTGTCCCGAGTGAAATGGTAGACCTGCTCATAAAGAAGGATAAGCTGCAAGGCATCAGCGAAAACATAAAAGTATATCTGGAGGAGGCGTGAGCATGACAAAGGAGCTTACTTGTATATGCTGCCCTATGGGATGTGCGCTCACAGCGGAGCTTGAGGACGGCAAGGTCACAAATGTTACCGGCAACACCTGCCCACGGGGAAAGGGATATGCCGAAACGGAGCTTACCGCCCCTGTCAGGAGCGTGACCACCACGGTGATAACACAGCAGGGGATACCCGTACCCGTAAAGACAAAGACCCCTGTCCCGAAGGACAAGATCTTCGATGTGGTAAGGGCGATAAAGGCATTGCCTGTGTCTTTGCCTGTTAAAATGGGCGATGTGCTGTTAGTTGACGTATGCGGCAGCGGCAGCGATATCGTGGCTGCAAGAACGGTGGAGAACAGTTGATAGTCAAGGTGTCCTCCGCAGGCGGACGGATCTTAGGTGAAGCCTCCCCGTTTGGGGAGGCGTTTTGCCTTAATCAAGCACCCTCTCAAAAAACTCCTCGCTCGATTCGCCGCAGGGTCTGTTAAAGCGCCCGAGTCTGTAAAGGTCGGTGTCATCGTCGATGATATTCACCCTTTCCTCGCAGGTGAGCGCTGCTTCAAAGCCTGCGCTTTTTATCACCTTTTCACTGGCGCTGTCGTAAAACCCATACGGGTAGCAGAATATATTTGCCTTGAAATCGCAGCTGCTTTCCAGACCCTTCTGAGCTTTGAGTATATCACGAAGAAACACCTCACGGTAGCTCTCAAAGCTCTCGCTGTCAAGCCTTAGTACGCCTTTTCTTTCATCAAGAGAGTGCATATCATAGCTGTGACAGGCTATCTCGCATATGCCGCTCTTACGCAGGGCGGCTATGTCTTTGTAGTCGCAGTAGTCTGTGTTCTCATCAGGCTCTGCCTGCTCGCCTGCGGCTTCGGCAAATGAACCGACAACACTTACTGTCATTTTGAAGCCGTGCCGTCTGATTATCGGCAGCGCCTGTGTAAGTGCGTTCAGATGTCCGTCATCAAGTGTTATTATCACGGGCTTTTTCGGAAGCTGCGTGCCGCAGCGCCTGCTGAGTATCAGCTCGTTTACCGTTATCGGCTCATAGCCATTGTTTTTGAGATACAAGATGTCCTCCTCAAATACCTGCGGCGTTACCACATATTCACCTGACCTGCTCTCGTCACGGCTTATGCTGTGATACATTATTATCGGCACTCTTGTTCCGACTGAGCTTTCCTCTGCTCTGCTGCTGCCTGCAAACGCTGCTGCGGCAATTATCAGCGAGGTGACAGCGGCAAACACAGGCAGCTTTTTTATCCTTATTATCCTAAACATAATATCGCCCCTTAAAATATTCGTTATATTATACATTATATTAGCTTTAATGTTGTGCAATTACAAGAAAATATAAGTTTAGGGCTTGAAATATTTGTGCAATTGTGATATAATAACAATGAGTAAATATTTCTGTTTGCGGAGGGAACTATCGTGAAATCATTAAGATCTAAAATTATGGTGGCAATGCTTGCTGTAACAATCATTACCTCTATTATCATAATACTTATATTCATGGTGTATGTAAAGATGTCGGGCAAGACTGCTGTTGAGAGCTTTGTGCCGGCGGTGGCATTCGATATGTCACGAAGTATCGAAAAGACGGTCGATGGCTATGGCTATAATGTTGCAAAGATAGCCGGCAGATTAGGCTCAAACACCACCCCTGCAAAGGTAAAGCCTGAGTTTGACAATAATGTTTACAGGAGTATCGCAGTATACTCCGCCGCCGGTGTTTTGAAAGAAAACTCCGAAGAGGTCGCATCTAAGATAATAGATGAGAAAACGCTTCAGCTCGCACTTCAGGGAGAGCCGGGCGTGCATAACGGCTCTGTCACAGAGTATCAGGGCAAGTATTATATCCCGTATGTGTGCAAGATAGGCAACGCATCTACCTATAATTCCGACGTTATCGGCGTGGCTGTCTGCCTTGATGAAGTGCAGGACGAGATGAACAAGGTGTCAAGCGTCGCAAAGACAGACATCTCGCTGCTTATTGACAACAAGAATGTCATCCTTACATCGGATAATGCACTTATTGAGACCGGTACTGATATATCATCAGACGGCAAGCTCGAAGAGTTCAATGATACCTTTACCAAGCTCGTCGGTGATGATGATGACCATGCAGAGAGCTGCCTTATAGACGGCAAGCAGAAGATACTTGCTGCCGAAAGCATCTCCGCTATATCGGCGCAGCTTATATGTTACAGCAGTACCGATGTGTTCATGGGTATACAAAGATCCACATACTTTATCATATTAGGGACGGCAGTAATTCTTTTAGCAGGTACTGTAATAACAGCAGTGCGCTTTTCAAAGAGCATATCGAAGCCTATCGCATCTACTACCGACCGTATCAGAAAGCTCGCACAGGGCAACCTTACCGAGCCTGTTGATGTGTGGTATTCAAAGGACGAGCTGGGAATCCTTACCAACTCGCTTGAAGAAACTATCTTCTCGCTAAGACAGTATATCACTATTATAACCACATCGCTGACCCAGATCTCTGAGGGCGATATGTCAAACAGAATGGAAGGCAACTTCAAGGGCGATTTCGTAAAGATAAAGGATACCTTCAATCATATCTTAGAAGCGCTGTCTGATACATTTATGTCTATCAATACCGCTGCCGAGCAGGTAAACTCGGGCGCTACATCGGTGTCAAATTCCGCACAGGTGCTGTCGCAGGGCTCTACCCGTCAGGCAAGCTCGGTAGAGGAGCTGTCCGCAACGCTCAACGGCGTTTCCAAGCAGATAAGACAGAACTCCGACGACGCTAAGAACGCATATAATATAGTTTCCGATAATACATCGGCTATCAATAACTGCAACGACGATATGACCAATATGCTCTCGGCTATGGATCAGATCACCGAGGCAACAGACGAGATCTCCAAGATCATCAAGGTCATAGACGAGATCTCCTTCCAGACGAATATCTTAGCGCTCAACGCAGCGGTCGAGGCGGCAAGAGAGGGCTCCAAGGGCTTCGGCGTCGTAGCAGACGAAGTAAGACGACTCGCATCACGTTCCGCAGAGGCTGCAAAGCAGACCTCACAGCTTATCGAAAACTCAACAAATGCTGTAAACAGGGGCTCTGAGATAGCTAAGGAGACCGCAAGATCGCTCGAAGAGATAGTTGAAGGCTCCGATACGATACAGGGTCTTGTCAAGAACATCACAGACGCATCGGAAGCACAGGCTGAGGCTATCGTGCAGATCAATACCGGCGTTGACCAGATCAGTGCCGTTGTTGCGAATAACACCGCAGCCGCAGTCGGCATAGCGTCCG
This sequence comes from Ruminococcus sp., assembly GCA_017470535.1. Taxonomy (GTDB): domain Bacteria; phylum Bacillota; class Clostridia; order Oscillospirales; family Ruminococcaceae; genus NK3A76. The sequence goes on from JAFUYP010000076.1 coordinate 82,509, forward strand.
CAAGTGAGGAGCTTTCGGGTCAGTCGCTGGTACTCAAGAACATGATAGCAAGATTCAGGCTTTCAGGCAACGCAGGCGGCGGTGAGTCTGTCCTGACAAGGAGCAAGTTTGACTACGGCGACCATGATGACGATATGGAAGCGCCTGTACACGCATCATCTATATCCAGGTTCGACTACCCCGATGATGACGAGGACGAGCCGGCAGCACCGGCACAGGGCACATCGAAATTTGACTACCCTGATGATGACGATGGACCGGCAGCAGCACCCTCCGGCGTGTCGAAGTTTGACTACCCGGACGATGATGACGATGTTCCTCCTCCGCCGCCCTCGAAATTCGTGTATCCCGACGACGAGGATTTTGGCTCGGAAGAGGACGACATAACTATCGACCTTGACGACGAGGACGACAAATACTGATGATAAGAGGTGAGAGGTAGGTGCCTCTTGCCTCTTTTTGGGTAAGGAGTGGTGGAATGGATAATGTAGCTTACCTGTCAAACGACAGCCGCTTTACATCATTTAAGTGCAAAGGGGAAACAATACGCTTCAAAACATCACCAAGCCTTGAATGCTATACCGACAGCAAGGAATGGGATAACGGATAAATCGTAGTAAACGCTGTGTATAACGGCGTCGAAACAGAAGAATATATCGACCTGTGCCCGATACTTCAGGATCTGTGTATAGACCCGGACGAGTTCCTGCATGGCGTGGAAAGGGTGAAGATAGTGTGAATATCAAACAGATCATTCCGTTTTTGGATGAGAATAAAAAAGACATAAAAGTCCATTGTGGAATTGGTACTAAGAAGCTTAATGAACCTGTAGAGGTTTTTATGAAAGGTGAATTTGAGGAGTGGCAGGCGCACCAGACCAAAAAGAATTTTGGCAGAAAATATATACTGTCATTAGCTTATATGTCCAAAGATGAATGGTTATTTGTTGGCTTGTATGAAAGTTTGTCTGTTAAAGAATGTACTGATGGAAGAAATGGTTTTTTATATGAAACAAAGCTGTCTGAAATTGGTAGGGAATTTATTGGTAAGCTTATTATAAGATTTGAAAAGAAATTCAGGGCATCATATCTGTGCCTTGAAAAATATATTGATAGTTTGCAGGTCGTTGAAATAAAAAGAGAAGTTTTGAAACCGAGTTTCCCCGGTTATGATAAGGTCAATGTCACATGGGAGGAACTAAGCACGAGAATTGACACCGAATCGTGGAAAACAGCTCTTGAAAACCTTAAAGGCGTGTATCTTATCACGGATACAAAGACCGGAAAGAGGTATGTAGGTTCAGCAAGCGGAGAAAAGATGTTATGGGGGCGTTGGAAAGACTATATAAATTTCGGTCACGGCGGAAATGTTGAATTAAAAGATCTAAAATTTGAATATATCAAAGAGAATTTCACATACTCCATACTGGAAATATTCAAAGCAACAACAGATGTTGATACCATAATCAAAAGAGAAACATGGTGGAAAGATGTTCTGCTGACAAGAGAAAAGAAATTTGGATATAACAATAATTAGAAAGGACTTGATAAAATGAAAAGACGTATAGGTATTCTCACCAGCGGCGGCGACTGCCCGGGACTTAATGCTACCATAAGGGGCGTTGCAAAGGCAGTCTATCACCAGTTCGGCGACGATGCACAGATAGTCGGCATCAATGACGGCTACTTCGGGCTTATCAATAATATGTGCAAGGAGATGCAGCCCTCCGATTTCTCGGGTATACTCACCACGGGCGGCACTATCTTCGGCACAAAAAGAACGCCCTTTAAAATGATGCAGGTCGTTGAGGACGATAAGGTGGATAAGGTCAAGGAGATGAAGGCTACCTATAAAAAGCAGAAGCTCGACTGCCTGCTCACCCTCGGCGGCAACGGCACGCATAAGACCGCAAACCTGCTCTCCGAGGAGGGTCTTAACGTTATAGGCCTGCCAAAGACTATTGATAACGATATATGGGGCACATCAGTTACGTTCGGATTCCATACGGCAGTCGATATTGCAACGGACGTTATCGACAGACTGCATACCACTGCTAACTCCCACGGGCGTATACTCTGCGCCGAGATAATGGGCAACAAGGCAGGCTGGCTCACACTTTATGCAGGCGTTGCAGGCGGCGCTGATATAATCGTACTGCCTGAGATACCTTACGACATAGAAAAGCTCGCACAGACCTGTGTAAAGAGAAACGAGGAGGGCAAGAAGTTCTCTATCATCGCAGTCGCAGAGGGGGCTTTTGATAAGAAGGAAGCCAAGATGAAGAAAAAAGAGCGTGCTGCAAAGCGTGCTGAGGAGGGTATCACGACAGCCACCACAAGGATAGCTGCGAATATTCAGAATATGACAGGCTACGAAACAAGAGTCTGCGTGCCCGGACATATGCTCAGAGGCGGCAGCCCGTCGGCTTACGACAGAGTGCTTGCAACGCAGTTCGGTACATATGCAGCAAAGCTGATAGCCGATGAAAACTACGGCAGAGCAGTTGCTATGATAGAATCAAGGGTAGGCTCGAATCTGCTCAGAGATGTAGCAGGCAAGACAAAGTTCGTTCCTGCCGATGACCAGATGGTAATGGCTGCAAGAGCGCTCGGAATATCCTTCGGAGATTAAGGCAACACAAAGGGGTATCGTGTAAAAGCGATACCCCTTTTCTTTTATATCATCGGCTGTATCTGCCTGCGCTCAAGCGCACACATCACCGTGTCGTAGAGCTTTGTCATGTCAGCGACTGCCGAGAAAGGCTTTTTGTCCGCATCGTCCTGCCTGTACGGAACGAAATAGTAATTCCTCATATTCTGCAACTGCCCGATATTTTTGGCACACGCCGCAAGCGCATCGTTGGTCGATATTGCTATCACGACGGGACGCTGATTTCTTACATGGCTTTTTACCGCCATAGTCACCGGCGTGTCAGTTATCCCGAGTGCGAGCTTGGCAGCGGTGTTCGCTGTACACGGCGCAACGATCAGTATATCGAACATCTTCTTAGGTCCTATCGGCTCGGCGTCCTCTATCGTTTTTATGACTTTTTTGCCGCATATATCTTCAAGCCGTTTTATGTGGTCAGCTGCCTTGCCGAAGCGTGTATCCGTGCCTGCCGCATTGAAGCTCATCACAGGCGTTGTGTCTATGCCCTTATGTGTAAGCTCTTCAAGGGCTGAAAACGCTTTTTCAAACGTGCAGAACGACCCTGTCATCGCAAAGCCTGCTTTTATCCTTTCATTCACCGTTCACCCTCCTTATCATTCAAGAGTATCTCCTTAACTGTGTCTGCTATATATTCTCCGCTTGTTATCGGGGCGCATTTTCCGGGTAAGCCCGGGGCGTGGACGAATCTCCTTTGCAGCTCAGCCGCTGCCTGCCTGTCTATACCGAATGGGAAAGACGCTATCTCGATAAACAGAGCATCGGGCTTTGACCTTTCTATCTCCCTTTTGCCTATTATCTGCGACGGCACTGTGTTGACGACAATGTCAGCGTTTTGTATGACATCGCCTATGTGACCGATGTCCACAGCGCCGCAGCCGGAGGCTTTCGCACTCTCACGCTGTAAGGGGGCTCTTGCGGCGATGACAGCTTTAGCCCCCAGCAAAGAGAACAGCCTTGCGCACTGGCTCGCACAGCAGCCGTAGCCTGTTATCAGGACATTGCTGCCGCTTATCACTCTGTCGGTGTCACGAATGGCTATCCCGATGACGCCCTCGGCGGTCGGTAAGGCATTTCGGACTTTAAGGGCATCATCATCGGCGTAATCCTTTACTCTGTAACCACGGCTCTCAAAAAATGCCCTGACGCTCTCGGGTATCCTGCCGCCTAAGACAAGTGCGCCGTCTTTGAGCGTGCGGCAGACCGTTTCAAAGCTGCCCTCGTTTGCAAGCATAGGAATAAACAGCACATCGCACCCGGCAGCCCCGGACGAGGGAAACTCAAATTCTTTTACTGTAAAATATCTTTTAAGGGCATTTATAGCCGCACTCTGCCGCCTGTCGCCCTTAACAGCTGAAATAGTTATATCACTCATAGTCTGTATCCTTTCTTTTTTATATAACTATGCATAGCAGCAGGGAAGTGTTATTTTGCATCGTTTGCAGTATTTTGTAATATAATAGTCATTGACAACAGCCCCCTTTTTGGATTATAATATTAATATAACCTTGCTTTTTCAATGCACAATTCACAATGCACAATTGATGTGGTGGGCTTCGCCCACTGCTTTTAAAAGCGGCTGCACCGCTTGAATTGACAATTAGCAGTCTGTAATTGTGATTTGTCATAGCACATATTGTATTATGTATTGATAATTGTTGATTGATAAATCAGCCGCCTTCGGCGGTTCGCCCGATATGGCAAGCATTGTGCATTAAATAATCATACAAAGGGGGAGATCATATGAGCAGGATAAAGGCGGTATGTATAGGCAGACAGTATGCCTCGGGCGGGAGCGAGATAGGCAGGATAGTTGCAAGAAAGCTCCAGGCTAAGTGCTATGACCATGAGATAGTCAATATGGCGATAGAGCGCAGCGGTATCAGCAAGGAAGACTTTGAAAAGTATGAGGAATCTGTCATCAGTCCGCTGCACGCACCTATATCATTCAGAATGGGCGCTAACAGACACCTTGATATATCCGAGAGGATATTCCGTGCAGAGGGCGATATTATCTGTGAGATAGCAGATAAAGAGCCGATCGTCGTGTTTGTCGGCAGGTGTGCGGATTTTGTACTTAGAAACCGTGTCAGGACACTTGATGTGTATATATACTCAGATATGGAAAAGCGTATGGATAAGGCTATCACCAAGTACGGCGTATCTCAGGACGAGGTGGAGCAGGTCATAAAGCGCTTTGACAAAAAGAGAGCGTATTTCTATGATACCAATACCAACAAGCACTGGGGCGACAAGTCCTGCTATGATCTTTGTATAGACAGCGGCAAGCTCGGCTACGAAACTACTGCCAGCATAATCGCCGCAATAGTCAGGGCAAGCGAATGACAATTTAACTCAGAAAGCAGTGATGAAGATGTGCGATGAAACTATCTCGCAGAGGGTGTCGGAGATAACCGACAAGATACTCTCGGATTATTCGGGCGAGCGGACGATAGACGGCTCATGCCCTTTCGACCAGCCGGATAAGAAGATAATAATAGATATGCTCGGAAAGCTCCAGATAATAGTTTTTCCGGGGCATTTCAAGAACTATAACTATAAGGTGTATACGCAGCGCTCGGGGCTGTCTATGCTGCTCGAGGACGTTATGTTCAACCTCAAAAAGCAGATAAGCCTTGTCATAGGCTTTGATGAAAGATATGCGCCCTTTGACAACGAAGCAAAAAACGACGTTGCAGCGGAGCTTGCGCTTGAATTTTTAGACAAGATACCGAGTATCCGTGAATATATCGAAACTGACGTTCAGGCGGCATTTGACGGCGACCCGGCGGCATTCAACAAGGACGAGATAATCTATTCCTACCCGGGGCTGTATGCGATATTCGTAAACCGTATAGCGCACGAGCTGTGGCTTTTAGGTGTTCCGATGCTGCCGAGGATAATGACAGAGCACGCCCACAGCCTGACAGGTATAGATATACACCCGGGGGCTACAATAGGGAAGTATTTCTTTATCGACCACGGCACAGGCATAGTTATCGGTGAAACGACTGAGATAGGCGACAATGTCAAGATATATCAGGGCGTTACGCTGGGCGCACTTTCGACAAGAGGCGGTCAGAGCCTTAGAAACAAAAAGCGTCACCCGACTATCATGGACAATGTAACGATATATTCGGGAGCGTCTATCCTGGGCGGTGATACTGTGATAGGCAGAGATGTGGTAATCGGCGGTAATGCGTTCATAACAAAGAGCATAGCAGCCGGTGCAAAGGTAAGCATCAAGAATCAGGAGCTGAGATACAATTACGACTCAGCTCATCCGGTAGAGCAGTGCGAGGTCGGCGACGGCAACGACTGGTTCTATGTGATATAGTAAAAATGCCTTCCCCGGGGAAGGCTTTTTTATTTGGCTGATATTTCCTTA
>JAFUYP010000077.1 GCA_017470535.1 Ruminococcus sp.
AAAGCAATTTACAAGGGTTTTGTGTTTCTCGTTATTGTTCAATTTTCAAGATACCGTTTGCTGCTCTTTTAAAGCGCTCATCTATTATATCACACTTTTTGCAGCTTGTCAAGTACTTTTTTGAAATATTTTTTATTTCTTTTACTTGACCTATCGTCCGTTTTATCAGGCGACTTGTTTATTTTACCACCTTTTTCTTCTCTTGTCAAGCCTTTTTGAGCAGTTCTATGTTTTGCACAAAATGCCGTGCCTTTTCTTCCATTTTATGTGTATTTTCTTTTTGCCCAGCAAAAAAGCGCCGCAGCCGCAGCGCTTTTACTATTGTTTACTCCCTGACATCAGGCAGATATTCCTGATTATCTATCACATAATCGACCACTCTTGAATACAGCGCCGACGGGTCTGCGTTCATTTTAGCCTTTATAAACTCCGCCTGCTCCGCATCGGGTGCGTATAGGGTCAGATCCATCAGCGTGGTACTGCCCTCTTTACAGCAGCACCTTACAAGGTATCCCTTGCCATGCTCGGTCGTTTCTATCTTCACGTCACGCTCGTTTTTGAGCCTTGCAAAGAACATCAGCCCCGTCGCCAGTATCTTTTTTCTGAGGCTTTTAGGCACGATAGCCTTTGTGTCCTCAGCACCCTCCTTAGCACTTTCGGAAAGCACCAGGCACTCAGTCCCCTCAATATCCACCCTTTCGACAGTACCGCTCTCTTCCATTTTGGTTATCGCTTCGGTATACAGGAAATAATCCATGACCCCTGACGCTTCACATATCTCAAGCATCTGCATCGGTGTGACCGGTCTGTCGATCTGGAACAGAAAATACGCAAGAAGTATCTTCGCTTCATACACGTCATTCAACACAAGCATATTCGGCGAAACATATCTGCTAAAATTATGATCCAAGCTATCACTCCTCGTCAGTATTTTCCGCTAAAAATTTGGGTATTCGAGCATATGGTCAAGCAAAGCGATATTCACCGCCGCCTCAACGCACGGAACAGCTCTGGGCACTACGCACGGGTCGTGCCTGCCCTTTATCACGAGCGTTTCGTTTTTCATGGCGGAGTAGTCAACAGTCTCCTGCGGCTGTGCGATAGACGGGGTCGGCTTGAACGCCACCCTGAGCGTTATCGGCATACCCGAGGATATACCGCCCAGTATACCGCCGTGGTTATTTGTCCTTGTGACCACATGACCCTTATCGTCAACGATAAATTCATCGTTATTCTCAGAACCGAGCATTTTGGCTACATTGAAGCCTGCGCCGAATTCCAGACCCTTTACAGCAGGGATACCGAAGATAAGCTGTGCGATAGAGTTTTCAAGCCCGTCGAATATAGGCGAGCCTATTCCGGCAGGGACATTGACAGCTATACACTCGATAATGCCGCCGACGCTGTCCTGGAACTGTCTTGCCTTGTCGATGTCATCTATCATCTGTCTGCCTATCTCGTCATCAATTACCGGGAAGGACTTTTCACGCATATCTATTATCATATCTCTTGTGGTATTTATCGGGTCAAGGCGTCTGTCCTTGATGCCGTGTATCTCACAGATATGAGCGCCGACATAGATGCCCCTCTTTTCAAGTATCTGCGCTGCCACCGCACCTGCAAAGCACAAAGGCGCTGTAAGTCTGCCGGAAAAATGTCCGCCGCCCCTTACATCATTGAAGCCCCTGTATCTTAGCGCACCTGTATAATCAGCATGACCGGGTCTTGCAAGCCTTGAAAGATTGGAATAATCCCCCGAATGCTGGTCTGTATTCTGGATAAGCGCACAAAGCGGCGTGCCGGTAGTCTTGCCGTTAAGGTAGCCCGACATTATCTGCGGCATATCCTTTTCACGCCTCTGAGTGGACGTTTTGTCCTTTTTAGGCGCACGCCTTGCCATGAATGCCATTAGCTTGTCCATATCAATGCTTTCTCCGGGCGGCACATTATCCATGCACACTCCTATTGCAGGTCCGTGGCTCTCGCCAAAGACCGAAAAGCTGATATTATGATTCCATGTTGATGACATTATTACGTCCTCCCTTTATATATGTAAGATCTCAGCCGCCGAGCCGCCCCATGAGATCATATGTATTGCCTTTTGTCTGTGATCTTCAGGGCACTTTTATGCCGTCAGACCTGCCCTGTCACATTACCTCGATGATACCGCCTATATCCTCATAGACCTCCCAGAAATCCGGGTAGGATTTTGAAACGCTCTGCGCCCCCCTTATAATAACGGGGCTTTCGCTCCTCACCGCCGCTATCGCCATTGCCATAGGTATACGGTGGTCGTTGAAATCCGGCACCTCGCCGCCTTTGAGAGAGCCCACACCCTCTATTATCAGCGAATCCTCTTTTTCTGTAACTTTGCCGCCGCAGGCGTTAAGGCTCACTGCCATTGCGTGGAGCCTGTCACATTCCTTTATTCTAAGGCGTGCAGCGTTTCTTATATAAGACGTACCCTCGCAAAAGCACCCAAGCACCGCCAGTATCGGCACAAGATCGGGTATATCGGACACATCAGCATCAAAAGGCTTCATGCCCCTACTATCATTATACACTATATCTGAAATAATTTCAACAATTTTTTTGTCGCCCTGATAAGAATTTACATTTAAGCCCTTTATATCAATATCACAGCCCAGAGCATTTGCGACCTCAAAGAATGCCGCCTGCGAATAATCGCCCTCCACTTCAAGCTCGCAGGGCTTGAAATGCCTGCCGCCTTTGATATAGTATACATTGTCATTGCATTTGACGCTCACGCCGAATCTGTCAAGTGCATCTATCGTGATGTCAACATACGGCTTTGACTGCAATGGAGTCGTTATGACAAGCTCGCTGTCGCCGTCAAGAAGTGACAGCCCGAACAACAGCCCTGTTATGAACTGCGAGGATATATCCCCCCTGACCTCATATCTGCCGGGGGTGAGCTTGCCGCCGAGCGAGAACGGCATTGTGCCGTTATAGTCGATCCTTATGCCGTGCTTTGGCAGCTCGTCAAGATACGGCGTTATAGGACGCTCGGGCAGTCTGCCCTTGCCGGTGAACACCGCCCCTGCCCCCAGCGCACACGCAACAGGTATAAGAAATCTCAGCGTCGAGCCGGATTCATTGCAGTCAAGCACGCACTCCGCAGATGCTTTTTCTATCCCTGTAACGGACGCTGTGCCGTCTTTAAGCTCTATATGTGCGCCGAGAGCTTTCAGGCAGGCGATGGTAGCAAGTATATCCTTTGACGGGTAGATGTTTTTTATAACGCTCTGCCCCTCTGAAAGTGCGGCGCATATAAGCAGCCTGTGGGCAACGCTCTTTGACGGCGGAGCACTAACGCTCCCCGAAAGAATTGCAGGTGTAACAGATATATCCAAAGTTATCAGCTCCGTAAGTCAGTACATAGTATCAATTATTCTTGCAGCCTGCTCCTTTGATATTTCAAGGGAGTAGACATTGTCGCCGAAGCACTTCATCTTTCCGATGCCGTCCTCAAAAACGAACCTCAGTCTGCCATTTCTTACCTTTTTGTCGGTATAGAGCTTTTCCACAAGCTCGCCGGCATCTATATATTCAGGTATCCTGACAGGCAGCTTTGCACGTCCGAGCAGTGCCTTTATACGGTCAAGCTCTCTTTCATCGACAAACCCAAGCTCCAGCCCGAGCCTTGCCTGTGCGACAAGCCCTATCGCCACCGCCTCGCCGTGCAGCAGTCTGTAACCGGATACAGTTTCGACTGCCCTGCCGACGGTATGCCCGAGGTTCAGTATCTCCCTGAGCCCGCTCTCACGCTCGTCCTGCATTACCACCTTATACTTGACAGCGCAGTTTCTGTGGGATATATACTCACACACCTCCCTGTCGCAGTCAAACACCTTCTCTATGTTCTTTTCAAGGTATTCAAACAGCTCACTGTCACCTAAGCAGCCATGCTTGATAGTTTCGGCAAGACCGCTCGACAGCTCCCTCTGAGGGAGGGTCTTCCATGTGTCGATGTCGATATAGACCTTCTTCGGCTGGTTGAACATACCGATAAGATTTGTAGCAAGCGGCGTGTCAACGGCTGTCTTTCCGCCGACAGACGCATCTGCCGCCGAGAGAAGAGTAGTGGCGTAATTGACAAACGGCACCCCCCTGCCGAAAGTACCTGCCACATACCCCGAAAGGTCTGTGACGACACCTCCGCCGACAGCTATCACCGCACAGTCACGCCTGCACCCGAGAGAGAGCATTTTATCCTCTATATACTCCTTCATTTCCCTGGTCTTTGACTTCTCGCCTGCCGGAATGACTATCATATCGGTTTTAAGCCCGGCAGAGAGCATTTTTTCAAGTATCTCACGCCCGTAGAGCGGCTCGACATTTGAGTCGCTTATCAGGATAAACCTTGATGCCTTGCCGCAAAGACCGCCCGAAAGCTCACTCACAAGCGTATCGCCGAGCGAATGACCTACCTCTATATCATAAGAATCATCTACTGTTTTTACAAGCTCACAATTAAATATCATAGTAAAATACCCTTTTTGTATTAATATCTTATTATACCATATTTTCAGCGTTTTGTAAACCCCAAAAATTTCATCATTTATTGACCTCGTTCCAAAGCGGCTTGCCGACAAAGCCCGAGATGCTCATGATCTTTCTCATAGTTTCCTCAAACTGGGGCGGTGTCAGCTGCTGTGCGCCGTCGCTCCATGCGTTTTTGGGGTCGTTGTGGACTTCTATCTCCAGCACATCGCACCCTGCTGCGACCGATGCAAGCGCCATAGGCTCAACAAGGCTTACTATGCCCGTAGCGTGCGACGGGTCAACGCACACCGGCAGGTGAGTTTTCTGATGAAGCAGCGGTACTGCCGACAGGTCAAGGGTGTTCCTCGTAGCAGGCTCATAGGTGCGTATGCCCCTCTCGCAGAGTATGACCTTGCTGTTGCCCTCGCTCATGATATATTCAGCCGACATAAGAAGCTCCTGCAATGTCGCACTCAGCCCTCTCTTTAAAAGCACGGGCTTGTCACATCTTCCAAGCTCTTTTAAAAGCGTGAAATTCTGCATATTCCTTGCGCCCACCTGCACTATGTCAACATCAGCGAAAAGGTCAAGATCTTTTAAGTCCATAATTTCGGTCACTATCGGCAGACCCGTTTCCTTTCTTGCCGCAAGGAGAATATCTATCCCCTCCTTGCCAAGCCCCTGGAAAGCATAGGGCGATGTCCTCGGCTTGAAAGCGCCGCCCCTGAGCATCGTAGCGCCTGCCTGCTTCACAGCCAAAGCTGTTGTTATGAGCTGTTCCTCCGTTTCAACTGAGCATGGTCCGGCTATGACCTGTAATTTCCCACTGCCTATCTCCCTGCCGCCGACGTCTATCACCGTATTGTCCGGGTGAAAGCGCCTGTTTGCGTTCTTATACGGCTCCTGCACACGCCTTACGCTCTCAACGCAGTCCTTTGCCGCAACATCGTCAATATCTATCGTTGTGGTGTCACCGATAAGACCGATTATCTTTGAGTGTGTGCCTTCTACAAAGTGAGTAGAAACGTTGAATTTACCGAGCCATGTCAAAAGCTCGTCTACCTGTGATCTTGTTGCGTCGTTTCTGAGAATTACTACCATTTTTACTACATCCTTTCTGAATATAAAAAAACGGCTGCGGTAAAGAAAACCACAGCCGTAATTATCATTTATGATGATGTCAGACTATTTTAAGAGCATCGCCCTTGCAGCTTTCTTTACACGACTAACAGACCCATTACCAAAAAAGTAAAATGAGCCAAAGTAAAAGTATGTAAAGACAAATGCTGCCGATAATACTAACATACAGATATTCCTTTCTTTGAATATAAACCAATTATATATCACATTTTTTACATTGTCAATAATATCTTAGAAATTTAAACCAATGTTCAAAAAATCCTACATATATTGTCAGATTCTGTAATCCTCGACCAGATGCAGCTTTGTGATGTCCACAAGCGCATCAAGCTCTATGCCCTCGGCGGTATATTCCTGCGAAAAGACCTTGCCGTCCTCCATTATCCTATTGACAAGCCCGGCCTTATCAAACGGCAGAAGATATTTCCCACGTCTGGCAGTCTCCGGGAGTGCTGCGGTAACGGCTTTGAGCAGCTGCCCGACACCGTCGCCGTTTTTAGCGCTCATTCTCACCACGGAGTCGTTTTTCGTTATATCTGAAATATCAATATCCCCCACAAGGTCGCACTTGTTGAACACTGTCACTACCGGTATCCCCGAGCAGCCAAGCTCTTCAAGCAGGGTAAGTGCCGCCTGCGCCTTCTCACGGCAGTCGTCGTCCGATACATCTGTAACGTGAATGATGACATCTGCGCTGCTCATCTCTTCAAGGGTGGATCTGAACGCCTCGACCAGACCATGCGGCAGCCGCCTTAAAAGCCCTACCGTGTCGATAAGTGTTACACTTCTCCCGTCGGGGAGCAATATCGCCCGTGATGTAGTTTCAAGTGTTGCAAACAGCTTGTTCTCAGCAAGCACGCCTGCTTCTGTAATGGTATTGAGCAGTGTGCTTTTACCGACATTGGTATAGCCTACTATCGCCGCTGTCAGCACGCCGTCCTTCTTTCTTCTCTGCCTGTGCAGGTCACGGCGCTTTTCTATCTCTTTGAGCTCCTGAGAAAGTGCGGCTATCCTCGTTCTTACATGGCGCTTGTCTGTTTCGAGCTTAGTCTCGCCCGGACCTCTTGTACCGATGCCGCCGCCCAGACGTGAGAGCTTGACACCCATACCTGCAAGTCTTGCAAGACGGTACTTATACTGTGCTATCTCGACCTGCAGGCGACCCTCGTGAGTTTTAGCGTGCCGTGCGAAAATATCAAGTATCAGCGTTGTGCGGTCTATCGTGTGAACGTCAGTTGCGTTCTCGATATTCCTCGTCTGAGTTGCCGTCAGCTCGCAGTCAAAGATGATAAGCTCTATATCCTCGCTTATGCAAAGCCCGGCAAGCTCCTCAAGTCTGCCGCTGCCTATACAGGTAGCACTCTCAAACGCCGGGCGCTTCTGTATCACCCGTGCTATCACCTGCGCCCCTGCCGTCTTTGCAAGCTCTGAAAGCTCATCAAGCGAGTTGTCTGCATCATATTCTCCTGTATCTACGCACACCAGCACTGCCCTTGTAAGCTGCTGTCCGTCCTCGGTGATAATATCTTTTCCCATTGTATACTCCTTTTTGTGTTCTTGCGTCTTATGGAATTATAACACAAAATCCGCATGATTGCAAGTCTTTGAGCATTGACAAATCAATACTAAAATGGTATCATCTTAACAAGGAGATGAACACATATGAAAAAAACTGCAATACCGCTGTGTATAATACTCTTATACATTTTAGCTCTGATAATAACGAGCGGCTGCTTTATGATCGTTGGCGGTGCTGCGGCTTTTTTGCTGTGGGCAGTACCGGTACTTATATCCATATTTTTCGCAAGGAAGGAACACAGCTTTTTTCATATCACGGTAGTACTTGCTCTTATCTATGCTCTTTTGAGCGTATCCCTGCTCAAAAAAGACGACTTTTTCGGAAGAAAGCTGCTAAAGTGCTATCGTGACGGCAGCGACTATATCGCAGTCTACGAATCAAACCCCGGTGCGGCAGGGCATTACTCCTATGAAAAACGCACCTATCATATCATACTTGACAGCAGGGTATTCTCAGTGAAGCTGTTGAAAAGCTCAGAAAGATTTGCCTCCTCAGACGGCATACCGTCCACAGAAAAGTAATTGTTTTGTAATCAAATTAGTCATTTTGCATTATTTTTTTGTGAATAAATATTATAAATGCTAATTGTAAAATACTAAAAAATATGGTATAATAGATAAGGACATTGATAATGCTCTGTTATTATGTCCGTTTTTAGGCAACACCGCACGACCCCTGCGCATCAGATGCGCCGTCCAGATTTTCGTCAGATTGCCTAAATTCGACGCAGGCTTGCTGGCGCAAGTCAAGGAGAATTTGGGTAATATGACGGAAAGCTGGCAAGCAGATGATGTGCAGAGGCGTTAGCCGCGGATCGTGCGGTGTTGCCTTAGTTTAGATCCTGAAAGGAATGATATAAATGGGAAAAAGGATTGGCTTTGCTTTTTTGATATGCTGTGTGCTTACAGCAGGTGCTTTTGCGTCAGAGCTTGGGATCGGATCATCACTTGTAGCATCATCTGCTCCGTACAATGATAACACCGCCGCAGCACAGCAGCCGGAAGTAAAAGCCGAATATGAATACACTGCACTTACAAATAATACTATAAAGCTCACAAAATGCAATATTACAGATGCGGGTATCGTTATACCGGAGAAGATCGACTCAAAGACTGTTACGGCTATCGGCAAATATGCTTTTGACTCAGCCGGTCTGAGATCGGTCACGATACCGCAGAGCGTGACATTTATAGAAGAAAAGGCGATAGGCTTTCATACTGCCGAAGGTCAGACTGAAACGGATATAAAGAATACTGCTGTCACCATAGTATGCCACGAGGGCACGGCAGCGCAGAAATACGCCGAGGAAAACGGATTCAAACAAAATGTCACAAAGCACAGCTATAAGCTCACAAAGGCAAAATCTCCCACCTGCACCAAAGACGGCAGCAAGGTCTACACCTGCTCATGCGGTGACAGCTACACTGAAACTGTAAAAAAGCTCGGGCACAGCTTCACTGTCAAGGGAAAGACCGTAAAGCCTACGCTCACTTCCAAAGGCTATACGGTATACAAATGCTCACGGTGCAGCAAGACGACAAAAAAGAACTATGTCGCCAAGCTAAAAAGCATAAGCAAGGTAAAGGTAAGCTCCCTTAAAAAGAGCTACACCTACACAGGCAAGAAGATAAAGCCTGTCATAACAGTAAAATACGGCGGTACAACGCTCAAAAAGTGGACGGACTACACGCTTAAATACAGGCATATCGTTAAAATAGGTACTTCCACTATCACTATCAAGGGCAAAGGAAAATACACCGGCACAAAGACCGTCACATACAAGATAGTGCCGATCAAGATAAGCAAGATCAAGGTATCGGGCATAAAGGACAGCTATGTTTATACCGGCAAAAAGATAAAGCCTGAGATCACCCTGAAATACGGCAGTATGAAGCTGAAAAAGGGCAGTGACTATACGCTTAAATACCGTGGTACAGTAAATAAGGGTACAGCGTCTGTCACTATTACAGGCAAGGGCAGATTCACCGGCAAAAAGGTGATACGTTACAGCATCAAGGCAAGAAGCATAAGAAAAGCCACGATCAAGGGCTTTAAGAACTATTTGAGCTACAACGGCTATGAAAAGACCCAGTCTTTGAAGCTGACCTTCAAGGGCAGGACGTTAAAGCAAGGCACCGATTATACTTTAAGCTACAAAAACAACGTAAACACAGGAACTGCCACGGTCGTTATCAAGGGCAAGGGCAATTTCAGAAAGTCTGTCACAAAGGATTTCCATATCGTGCGCACCGGCTGGTACACATCTGATGCCGGCAACACATACTACTACAACTCAAAGGGCAAGCTGGCAACTGACAAGGTCGTAAAGATAGACGGCAGCTATTACTGCTTCGGCAGTGATTCTGTAATGGTCAAGGGCTGGCGGAAGATCGCAGACAGCTATTATCTCTTTGACAGGCTCTCAGGAAAAAGAGTCGAGAACACCACCGTTGACGGCATAACGGTCGATAATAACGGCAAGGCACAGACAGACAGCTGGGCGCTCGAAAAGATTGACACAATGATGCGTGCAAGAAGCATAATGCTCGACATCACCGGCAATTCCGATACAATGGAGCAGAAGCGTCTTAAATGCTTCAACTGGGTGCTTGCTTTCCCCTATCACAGGTACAGACTGTTAAAGCCTATATACACTCAGAAGGGCTGGGAGATGACATTTGCAAATGACATCTTCATAGATCATCAGGGCTGCTGTGTTTCGGAAAGCTCCGCCATAGCATTCCTTTTCAGAGAGATAGGATATACAGATGTTTATGTATGTCACGATTCAGGTCACAGCTGGGTAATGGTAGGTGACTATCTGTTTGACTCGGTATTCGCAGCGGCTAAGAGCTTTGACAAAAACTACAATGTCATTCCCTACGATTACAGAGTAAATCCGCTCGACAAACGCTTTATAGGATAAAATATGACCGCCCGGGAGACCGGGCGGTCTGCTTGTTGTATAAGGCAACACCGCACGACCATTGTGTGTCAGATGCGCCGTCCGGATTTTCGTCAGAATGCCCATTTTTGCCGCAGTTTTACTGGCGTAAGACAAGGTAAAATTGGGTATTATGACGGAAATCCGGCAAGCAGATGGCACA
>JAFUYP010000011.1 GCA_017470535.1 Ruminococcus sp.
AGATGCGCCGTCCGAATTTTCGTCAGAATGCCCATTTTTGCCGCAGTTTTACTGGCGTAAGACAAGGTAAAATTGGGTATTATGACGGAAATCCGGCAAGCAGATGGCACACAAAGGCGTGAGCCGGTGGTCGTGCGGTGCTGCCCAAGAAACAGTGACCGCAAAGCGGACAAAAATATAGTTCATGCCGTCATGCACACCTTTTATTTGACAATGGGGGCATATTCTGTTATAATAATCATAGGAGTGTGATAATCATGGAATATACACCTTATAAACGTCACGCATATTATTATGAAACGGATAAAATGGGGATAGTACACCATTCTAATTATGTAAGGATACTTGAAGAATCAAGAGTGGATTTTCTTACAAAGGTCGGTCTGCCGTTCACTGTCATTGAGGACAGGGGACTGATGATACCTGTCTTATCGGTGAGTGTGGAGTATAAGTATCCGCTGAGGTTCGATGATGAGTTTGAGGTCATCTGCGAGATAGAGAAGTTCAACGGCTGCAAGTTTTCGGTAAAGTATACTGTCAATAACCTTACGACAGGTAAGCTCAGCGCTGTGGGACATTCGTCGCACTGCTTTACAGACGAGCAGCTGATACCGGTAAGGCTCAAAAAGAAGCAGCCGGATATTTATGAGATATTCAAGTGCTACTGCACAGACGGAAAGGAAGAATAGAATGAGCATTATAAGAGATGAAAGTCTTTGGGAGAGCGGAGAACGCAAGATAAAATGGGTAGAGGGCAATATGCCGCTTTTAAATGGTATAAAAGAGCAGTTTGAAAAGGAAAAGCCTTTCAAGGGGCTTAAAGTGGCATTGTCGGTACACCTTGAAGCTAAGACTGCGTATCTTTGCAAGGTGCTTGCAGCAGGCGGTGCTGATATGTACATCACCGGCTCGAATCCGCTTTCAACTCAGGACGATGTTGCGGCGGCACTTGTGCATGACGGGCTGAATGTATTCGCTTGGCACGGCGCTACTGATGAGGAGTATCACGACCACATCTCGCAGGTAGTAAAGGCAGGTCCTAACATCATAATAGATGACGGCGGTGATATTGTAAATATAATGCACAATGAGTACAAGGAGCTTATCCCCGGTGTTATCGGCGGCTGTGAGGAAACTACCACGGGCATAATAAGGCTTGTGGCTATGAACAAGGAGAAGGCTCTCAAATTCCCGATGGTGCTTGTAAACAATGCAAACTGCAAGCATCTGTTCGATAATCGCTACGGCACAGGTCAGTCGGTATGGGACGGCATCGACCGTACTACTAATCTTATAGTCGCAGGAAAGTATGTAGTCGTTGCAGGCTACGGCTGGTGCGGCAAGGGCGTGTCCATGAGGGCAAAAGGTCTCGGCGCTAAGGTCATAGTTACCGAGGTAGACCCTGTAAAGGCAGCTGAGGCTGTAATGGACGGCTTTACTGTCATGAAGATGACAGAGGCGGCGAAGATAGGAGATATTTTCGTGACGGTCACGGGCTGCAAGGATGTTATATGCAAGGACAGCTTTGTGAATATGAAAAACGGTGCTATACTCTGCAACGCAGGGCATTTTGACTGCGAGGTGAATCTGAAGCAGCTCGAAGCTATGGCTGAGAAGAAATATCTTGCAAGAAACAACATTGACGGATACACAATGCCGGACGGCAGGACGCTGTTCGTGATAGGCGAGGGAAGGCTCGTAAACCTTGCCGCCGGTGACGGACACCCGGCAGAGATCATGGATATGTCATTTGCGATACAGGCGTTATGTGCTAAATTCTTAGCTGACAACAGAGATGTTAAGCATGAACCTGGCGACATGGTCATAGGTGTTCCCGAAAGCGTTGACAACGAAGTCGCAAGGCAGAAGCTGTTCCACTGGGGGATAGAGATAGACACTCTCACACCCGAGCAGGAGAAATACTTAAACAGCTGGAACGTAGAATAATCGGCGCACTTTTACATATAATAATCGTAAAGTTTTTTCGGGCGGTGCGTTTAGTTGAGCAGGCAAAGGATAGAGTATTTTACCGTTTTTATAGTTGGCGCTTTCGGCTACGGGCTGATAGAGCTTTTTGTAAGGGGCAGGACGCATATCTCTATGGGTCTGCTCGGTGGGGCAGCGATGCTGTTTATCCACACGCTCGGCAACAGACGCAGAAACGGTATGATGATCCTTACTGCTGCATTATCATCGGCTCTGTTTATAACGATGGTCGAATATGTCACCGGCATAATACTTAATATCGAGCTGGGGCTTGGGATCTGGGATTACTCTAATCTTTCCTTTAATCTCAGGGGGCAGATATGTGCTGAGTATTCACTCAAATGGGTGCTGGTGTCGCTTTTCGGTCTGTTTGCCGACGAGCTTATAAGAAAGGCTTTATTTAAAAGCGATATATTTATCATAAACAAAAGCAGGCTCCATATGCCGCTTATGTTTCACAGACAAAAAGGAGGAAAAATTTATGAATGAACATGGTTTTTCATCACCATTCATCAACAAACTGGATTCGTTTGCAGGTGTCTATGAAAACGACCGTGCGACCTACAAGGGCATACTGTCAAAGATAGTTTATTTTATGGCAGTTATAGGTCTTGGCATCGGTGCGTTTTTCCTGCTGCACAGTCACCTTGCAGCAAACGGTGCAGTCGTGGCACAGGATTTCGGAGAAGGCTTTGTGGTTTATCAGACTGAGATGATAGCAGTTGTCATCAGCATTATCGCTATGCTCGTTTCAGCTCTCGTGAATGCTTTTGCGCCGGCGGCTATACCGCTGTTCGGTACGGTGTATTCTGCGGCGACCGGATATGCGATAACCTTCGTTTCACGTTCCTATGCACACGCTTACAGCGGCATCGTTATCGAGGCACTCGTGCTGACTGTACTTCTGGTAGCAGTTATGGCGTTTCTCTATTTCTCGGGCATAGTTCGTGTTACTTCTAAAATGCGGATGATCGTCACATCGGCATTTCTTACTATGTTCGGCGCATCTGTTATATACTTCATAATGGCTATGGTAGCACCCAACAGTGCGATAGTAAAGAGCATTGCAGCGATCAACAACGGGCCTCTCGGCATCGTGTTCTCATTTATCGGTGTTGCGATAGCCTGCTTCTTCCTTATATTTGACTTTGACAGGATAGTAGGTATAGTTGATAACGGTCTTGAAAGAAAATACGAATGGTTCGCTGCATATGGTGTGGCAGTAGATGTTATCTATCTCTATCTTAAAATACTTGAGCTGCTTGCAAAGCTCCAGCGCAACAGAAACTAAGGCGGCGTTATGACCAGGAAGGAAAAGGCTGTCATAGTTTGTGACAGGCTTGAAAAACGCTACCCGGACGCCAAATGCTCGCTTGTGTACTCACGTCCGCACGAGCTTATGATAGCAGGCAGGCTTTCAGCCCAGTGTACAGACGCAAGAGTGAATATCGTCACAAAGGAGCTTTTTGAAAAATACAAAAGCATCGACGATTTTGCCGATGCTGATGTTTCAGATATTGAGCGCATCATAAAGCCGTGCGGTCTTTTCAAGACAAAGGCTGCATCTGTCAAGGGTATGTGCCTAAGCCTTCGTGACAACTACGGCGGCGTTATACCGGATACGGTAGAGGAGCTTACAAAGCTGCCGGGTATCGGCAGAAAAACTGCAAACCTTATCATGGGCGATGTACACAACAAACCTGCGATAGTAACCGATACGCATTGCATCAGGATATGCGGCAGGCTCGGGCTTACAAAAAACAAAGAGCCTGCAAAGGTCGAGCAGGATCTGTGGAAGATAATCCCCAAGGAGCGCTCGTCTGACCTCTGCCACAGGCTCGTGATGTTCGGGCGTGATATGTGCAGGGCAAGGGGAGAAAAATGCCCGGAATGTGAGCTATCTGACATCTGTACATATTTTAGGACTAAAAAATCAGATAAGAAGGTATAAAAGTGCGAGCAGCAGCTTTATATCTCCGCCGTTTTTGTAGATAATATATATCATCATAGCTATAAGAGCTTTTTCCTCGTCGATCTTTATACCGGCAAGGTCAAAAAGCTCTTTTGTTTTAGGTGCTTCACGGTGGGAGCTTTGCTCAGGTTCAATAAAGCTCTGCGCACGTCTGTGCATTTCCTTTGCACGCTCTATCGCTTCACGCTGCATACGGTTCAAGTTCTCATCATTTGAAAAGTCCAAACAGGTCACCCCCTGAGATACCGCTGTCCTTTAACGCCGGATATATTGACATTATTCTGAATATTTTTATTATGCGGTCTATTTTCTGCTGCTTGTCGTTTCCGAGCATCGGGCGCAGTGCGAGCAGCAGCGAGATGTTTTTGTCATCATGTCTGGCTTTTGAAAGCACCTGCCCCAGCTTCATAAGCATTGCCGGGTCGATGCTGCCAAAGGGCGTATCGTCGGCTGTATTACGGTCATCATTATTTCCTGTGCCGCCGAGGAGCGAGGACAGCTCATCAAGTCCGCCGGAAGAGGTGTCTATCTTTTCATTGTTGCTGCTGTTGCCGAGCATTTTTGCAAGCTCGCTTATCTGCGCCATAGATCCCTTATCATTAAGCACACCCTGGAGCTTTTCGTAAATGTCATCCATATCCTGTCATCTCACTTTATTTTCCGCCTAATTTTCTGAAAATGCTTTTAGCCTGCTGGTCTTGTAAATAGCTGCCGGCGTGCTCAGGGTCCTTCATTGCCTTTTGAAGTATCCTGCCGCTGCTGCCGTTCATATTCTTTATTGCTTTCTCAAATGAGCCGTCATTTATCTGGTTTTTCAGCTTTTCAGGAGTCGTTCCGAGGGTTTTTGATGCCATTTTGATGAGGTCATCTATTGCTTTTTTGTCGAATTGCTGTTTCATACTTATCATCCTTTCAAAAAACGATAATAAAATTATCATTCTATTATAAGTTTATTAATATATTTATGTTATAATTACAAAAATAATTCTTATCGGGGGTGAATATGGCTGTATGAGGATAATAGTTTTCTCTGATTCTCACGGTAATTACTCTGCACTTCACAAGATCATGAAAAATAATGTCAATGCTGATTATTATATATTCTTAGGCGACGGGCTTGATGAGTTTGAGATAATCAGGCAGATCTATCCCGACAAGCGGTTTTTCTATGTTTCCGGCAACTGCGATCATGGTGATACGCCGTCAGCCGATCTTATTGAGATATTCAATACGAAAATATTCATAACCCACGGTCACAGGTACAATGTCAGATCGGGGCTTGATGAGCTTCTTAAAAAGGCAAGGGAGCTTGGCGCTATGATGGTGCTTTACGGGCATACTCATTGCAGGTACTATGAGTATATCAAAGGCATTTATGTTCTGAACCCCGGCAGTGCTTCCCAGCCCAAGGACGGTCAGCCGGCATCTTATGCGTTTATCGACATTACCCCATGCGGCATAATGTGCGCCCACGTTGATTTATAATATGCAGGTCTGTATTGTTTTGATACATTCGTTTATGAAGTTATGATCATATAATTAATATCGCCGGCAGTCATTCAGGGCTGCCGGCCTTTGATATTTGAAAAATGAATATTGTCAATACAAAATAGGTATTTGTAATAGTGCTGTACTTGTGATATAATAAAGAAAACAAAACAAGGAGCAGATGATATGACAAATGCTGAGTTTATAAAAGAAATGGCTTCAAATGTCCATACAAAATGCGGCGGTGATGTCCATATGAAAATGCACGAGCTGAGTCAGGAGGCTATAAGGATAACTACCGAGATAAACTCACGTTATCATGAACCGGGTGAGCTGAGGGCGCTGATGAGGCAGCTTACCGGGCAGAAGATAGACGAGAGCTTCGGGCTGTTTCCGCCGTTTTTTACTGACTGTGGAAAGAATATACATCTGGGAAAGGGTGTGTTTATAAACTCGGGCTGCAAGTTTCAGGATCAGGGAGGTATCTTTATTGGTGATAACTGCCTGATAGGTCACAATACGGTGATCGCTACACTCAACCACGGTATGCTGCCCGATGAGCGTGGAGATCTGATACCGTCGCCTGTTCATATAGGCAGCGGCGTCTGGATAGGGTCGGGGAGCATCATACTTCCCGGAGTGACTATCGGCGATAACGCTGTGATAGGCGCAGGCTCGGTAGTTACAAAGGACATTCCTGCCGATACAGTTGCAGTTGGAAGCCCTGCAAAGGTCATAAAAAGCATTTACGATTAAGGAGGAAAACATTATGCTTGGAAATTTTTGCTATCACAACCCTACAAAGCTCTATTTTGGTGAGGACTCTCTGGGCTTTCTAAAAGACGAGCTTAAAAACTACGGCAGCAATGTTTTGCTTGTTTACGGCGGCGGTTCTGTTAAGAAAAGCGGTCTGTATGACAAGATAGTAAAGATATTGAAAGACAATGGCAAGAATATTGCCGAGGTCGCAGGCGTTATGCCCAATCCGACAGTCGAAAAGCTAAGAGAGGGCGTTAAGATCGCAAGGGAGAACAAGTCCGAGCTTATCCTTGCAGTCGGCGGCGGCTCGGTGTGCGACTATTCAAAGGCATTATCTGTATCTGTCCACTGCGACGACGACCCTTGGGATAAGTATTATATACGCTTTGAAGACCCTGACTGTGAGATAGTTCCTGTCGGGTGCATACTCACAATGGCAGGCACAGGCTCTGAGATGAACGGCGGAGCGGTCATCACAAACCACGAGCAGCATTTAAAGATAGGTCATGTGTTCGGTGATGATGTTATGCCTAAGTTCTCAATTCTTGATCCAAGGTATACGATGACCTTGCCTAAATATCAGATGGTGGCAGGTATCTATGACATCATGAACCATATCTGCGAGCAGTATTTCTCGGGCGAGGACGACAATACATCTGACTATATCAGCGAGGGTCTTATGAGAGGGCTTATCCATGCGAGCCGCATAGCTGTGAAAGACCCACAGGATTATGAAGCACGTTCAAACATCATGTGGACAGCGACATGGGCGCTCAATACGCTTGTATCAAGGGGCAAATCCACAGACTGGATGGTGCATATGCTCGGGCAGTCGGCAGGAGCATATACCGACGCTACGCACGGTATGACGTTAGCGGCGGTATCGCTGCCCTATTACAGATATATCATGCCTTATGGGGTAAAGAAATTCGCACGCTTTGCAAAGGAAGTCTGGGGAATATCCGCCGAGGGCAGGACAGATGAGCAGCTTGCGCAAGAAGGGCTTAATGCAATGGAAAGCTGGATGAAGGAGATAGGTCTTGTAATGAAGCTGTCAGAACTCGGTGCGACCGATGATATGATAGAGGGCATCGCAGACGGGACTATCATACTCACAGGCGGCTACAAGGTGCTTGACCGTGATGAAGTGATAAAGATACTTAAAGCAAGTATGTAAAGAATAACGCCATACTGTGGAAAGATACGGTATGGCGTTTTTGCTATTTATAGTTTTCAATGTCGATGATGAACTGCTCTAAGAATTTCTCGGCGGCTTTGGAAAAGACTGCATTTCTCTTCCATATAAAAGAGCAGACCGTTTCTATTGCAGGGGAGAAAGGCTTAAAGCACATATTGCTGTCACCCGAGGTATTTATCAGCCTGTCGATACATATGCAGTAGCCCATGCCCTCGCTTGCCATTACCGAGCCGTTGTATACGAGATTATACTGTGTGGCGACCCTGACCTTCTGTTCGTCTATGCCGAGAGTGTCAAGAAACATAAGGTTGTGATTAGGCTGTCTGGGTATTATCACCGGCTGGTGTTTAAGGTCTGAAAGCGTGATAGTGTCTTTCTTTGCAAGCGGTGAATCACGGCGCATGAGCACTCCAAAGCGATCCTTTAACGGCAGCTGCACGGCATTGTATTTTGATGTATCTACATTCTGGAAAACTATTCCGAAATCAAGCAGCCCCTTGTCGAGCTTTTCGATAACATCACTTCCGTCTGCGCTGTAAATACTGTATTGCAGCTCCGGGTAGTCATTACTCAGAGCTTTTGCGGTATCGGCTATCAGTCTGACTGCATAGGTCTCGCCTGCGCCGATATGCACCATTCCGGAGATCTTCTCACCGCTTTGTCTGACCTCCTGCTCAGCTTTGTCAACAAGAGCGACTATCTCCTCGGCTCTTGCACGGAGTATCATGCCTTCCTCTGTAAGCGTTACACCCTTGCTTGAACGTATCAGCAGCTCCTTGCCAAGCTCATCTTCAAGCTCTTTGAGCTGCCTTGACAGCGTAGGCTGCGACAGATAAAGACGCTCTGCCGCCACAGAAAAGCTCTGTTCTCTTGCTACTGCAAGAAAATATTTTAGAACACGAATATCCATAATATATCCTCCTTGTTAAAAATATGATAACACATTTTGATATAGCTGTCAAGCATATTGAGCTATATATTATGACGATTTTGATATATGTTCTATTTGCTCACGCAGTTTTTCGTTCATTGTAAGCTGTTACACACCGCAGCAGAGCCTATGTACCTCATGCCGGAAACTGAGGTCCTCCACTCTTATGACCAACTACGCTGCAAGCGTTTTGCAATACTCTGCATTCTGCCTGCGCTGTTCAAGCTGTGTGCTTCTCCTTTGGACTGAATAACAAAAAGCTCTGAGATCTGTTTGCATAAGCATTTCTCCGGGCTTTTTCTTTTCAGCGGTCAGTATTCAGCTGCGCAGGCTCGGACAGCTGAAATACTCCGAGAGCTGCATCGTTCACATCTACATCGACCTGCGAGAGCCCCCAGCCACGGATAAACCCGTCATCAATAAGTCTGCCCATAGCTTCAGCGACTTTTTCGACCGGCACACCGCCCATTCTGTGCAGATAATAAATATCCACATAGTCGGTTCTAAGGCAGTCAAGTGAGCCTTCAAGGTGGCGGCGCACTTCATCACTGTATTGCTCGGACGGTAGCTTTCCGTAGCCGTGAGAAAATGCCATGCACCCCATGCCGACTGCGGAAACCTCTATGTCTTTTAGTTTTCTTGTTTTCATTATAAACCCTCCTTATCGCTCGGGCGAATTTACAGCTATCCATTCTCCGTCATGCTTTTCGTAATAATGCGTGCCTTTCATGCGGTATGTTCCTTTTGCGCCATAGGCGTTGGCGTTCAGCACCGAGGTATAAGTCACACTTGCGGTATCACCGCTTTCATTTGTTGTCGGCACATTTGATGATGAATAACCGTCTTGTGCCGTGCAGCCGGTCAGCAGCAGGAGTATTACAAGCAACAGCGCTCTCATTTTACCTGCCTAACTGAAACTTCTTGTTTTTGAGCGCTGCTATCGTTCCGCCGTCCACAAGCAGGTTGGTTCCTGTCAACGTCTTTCCTGCACAAACACGGCGCAAAATTGCTGTTCCCATGCTGCCTGCACCAAGCAGAACAGCGACCTTTTTGTTATCGTTCCTGTCAAATACCATAGCTATATTATCTCCTCAAAAAAGTTTTTCTTTACATTTTCATTATATCATGGCATAATGAAATAGTCTAATAGAAAAAACCAATAACCGATAGAAAGATTAAATTAAGGTGATACCATGACTACAAAGCAATTGACCTATGCCGCCGAGCTTGCAAGGACGCAGAATTTCAACCGTGCGGCAGAAATTCTCTTTATCTCCCAGCCGACACTGACCTGTCAGATCAAGCTCTTAGAGTATGTGCAGAACAGGCAATGATTGTGTGAACA
Organism: Ruminococcus sp.; assembly: GCA_017470535.1. GTDB lineage: Bacteria > Bacillota > Clostridia > Oscillospirales > Ruminococcaceae > NK3A76. The sequence goes on from JAFUYP010000011.1 coordinate 9,680, forward strand.
GCCCTCTGTTGTCTGTAAATATCCGTCAGCCGTTTCGTAGGACGGACGGTTGATGCAGCTTGCAAAATTCATAGTATTACCTCATTTCTTATATTTCATATTTCTCTGACTATCGAATTGATGTGCTTTGTTTTTGAGCTGCAAGCGTGGACTTACAGCTCGGTGTTAATATTATAAAGTCCTTTTCCTGCCCCTTATCGCCGCCATAGCATCAAGATCACCATGTTCTATCTCGTGTTCAAGTGCTGCGATAATTCTCTCCTTGCGTTTCAGAAAGTCCGGACCTGTCAGGTTCTTGCCCGAAATGGTATGATGTGTGATGAACTTGCAGTCACAGGTCAGATTCTCCACAAAGGTTTTAAGCTCAATGAGCATTTCCTTTTCGGAGAGAGGATCAAACTCACCCCTCTGCGCTTCCTCTAAAAGCGGAGTACCCGGAAACAGTGTCAGACCGCCCGTGCCGACCAGCATCGGCTTGCACTGACTGAATATCTTTGCGGAGTTGACAGCATGGTCATGGCTATGCGCTCTGCCTGCCACACCATTGAGAAACGTCATCCAGTAGTCGATGCCGGCATCTTCGAGCTTGTGGCATTGCTCCAATATATCTTCGGAGGTGTAGCCCTTGTTTATGCGTTCCAAAGTCCAGTCGTCGCCGCTTTCGATACCGAGGGAGATCTCACGGAGTCCCATTTCTTTCAGGCTTTTAAGCTGTTCCACGGTCTTGTTGCGAATGTCGGTAACTCTGGTCGCCGCATAGATGTACTCTATTTTCGGAAGATATCTTTTTATCATTTCAAGTATCGGTGCGAGCTTGTCATAAGTAAGTGCAAGCGGATTGGCACTTAATAGCTGTATCGTTCTTGCGTCGGGAGCAATACCTGCTATCTCCTGCAAGTCCTGCTCTATCCACTCCATTGGCTGGAGCTTGAACGGCACATCACGGTACATGGTGCAGAATTTGCATTTGTTGTGGGTGCAGCCCTGGGTTATTTGGAGTAGGGGAAATGTCTCCCAATATGGGTTGCGGTAAACTGTTCCTGTAAAGTGCATAATATCATCTCCTTTGAACATATCCTACCACAGACTCTTGACAAATTCAATATACAGAATTATAATTATGATAGAAAGTCTTACACTTTTTTGATTTTGTAAGAAAAGAGTGATGAAATTGGCAGAACGCACCAAAATTTGGATAGCTGACAAAATGAAAGAGCTTATGAAAACCAAGTCTCTTGACAAAATAAGAGTGACCGAGATATGCCGTATCGCCGGGATAGAACGCCCCACATTCTACTATCATTTCAAAGACAAGTATGATCTTGTGGCTTGGATATTTCTGAGCGATGCCTACGATACCGATGTTATTTCCGCAGAGTCGGCGGCACAGGGAATGGCGAAAATGCGGCAGGAATTCATCTTCTACAAGAGAGCTTATGACGATGTTTCGCAGAACGCTTTGTGGCAGTATATGCTTGAATACTTCGTCAAGCGCTATGAGGTCATCGCAAAAGAAAAGCTGAATACCGATGTTTTGGGTACTCAGCTTAGATACTCTATTAGGTTGTATTGTTACGGGTGCGTCGGCATGACGAAGGAGTGGCTTCTGAACGACAACACCACCTCGGCAGAAACTGTTGTGCAGATGATGTTTGAGTCTATGCCGGATAATATGAAGGAGGTCTATTTTTGAGCATAGCACTTTGGATCTCATTATCACTTTTGCGGAATGCGATCACATTTTTGATACCGATGATAAAGCAGTAAAATGTATACGCTGCAGAAATGATAACAGCGGCTTTTGAATAGGAGACCACTTCATTTTTCCATATCATCTGCACAGACATTCCACCAATGGTCAGATTCAGGAACATCATCATAATACCGCACCTTCGGTATGTACGGTATTCATACAGCTTGCCGCTGTTCTTATCATTGCTTTTTTGCCTGCGGTAATTCTGTGTCAGCATAAAACGTGCCGCTGCGAAGGCAAAGTAGTAAAATCCTATGGAGATCAGCTACGCAGATACGCCGTATCACACTTTTGAAGCCTATTACAGAGATAGTAAGCGCATACGATGACAATAGATAAGCGAACAGGGAGATCGGGTTCATCGGAGAAAGAAAAGCAATGCGATCTTTCAAGACCTGAAAAGTATTTCGAGCAAGAGTAAAGATGATCTTTATGAAGTGATATTCAGAGTATTCTCGACGCTGAAGGATAACAAGGAGATCGTAAAGCTGCTGATCTCGGCACATCTTGAATTTATGTACCTTGACTTCATGAACACCGCACTGGTCAGGAATTTTGAGCGAAACGGGTATACTGCGTCACGGTATTCGCCGTATTATTTCATGGGGAGCTTGTTCAACGTGTCAATACAGTGGGTGAAAAACGACTGCGAGGAGCCTGTCAGGCAGATAACCGATTTTTATTATGACCACTTGTTCAATGTCAAGCTGGTGCCGTGAGAATCTTACCGATACAAAAAGCAAAGGCAGCTTAGCATTATTACTCTACGGAGCGTGGATTGACTAATACGCACCGGTGGTGTATAATGCTTACAGAGGGGTGATAATATGGATCAGGTAATGACAGGCAAGCTTATCAGAAGGCTCAGGACAGATATGGGGCTGACGCAAAAGCAGCTTGCCGAAAAGCTGCACGTCAGTGACAAGGCGGTGAGCAAGTGGGAGACAGGCGGCGGCTGTCCTGATGTGTTGCTGCTGCCTGTGCTGGCTGAGGTGTTCGGGGTGGATATGCAGGTGCTTCTTTCCGGAAGCATAGATAAAAATGAAAAGGAGAAAGGCAATATGAAAAAGCTGAGATTCTATGTCTGTGAAAGCTGCGCAAATATCATCACATCATCGTCAGATGCACAGGTGAGCTGCTGCGGAAAAAAGCTCACAGCACTTGATATTAAAAAAGCAGATGATAATGAAAAGCTCAGTGTCAAAGACACAGGCGGTGAGCTTTATGTTTCGTCTGACCATGAAATGACAAAGGAACATCATATCTCGTTTGTGGCGTATCAGTCTGATAACTGTATTCAGATGTTCAAGCAGTATCCTGAATGGAATATAAGCATAAATATGCCGCTTTACAGATACGGCAGGCTTGTGTGGTACTGCAATAAATGCGGTCTTTTGTATCAGGATCTGTAAAACAGGGCAAGGAGAATGCTCTCCTTGCCCTGTTCATTTCATTCAGAATATCTGCCCCGGCAGCTTTTGCTTTTGTTTTTTAGTAAAGCTCTTGTCAAACTCGTTTACATCTTTTTCGTTTACATAGTAACCCGCAGGCGTCTGATATACACCTGTTATGCCGACAAGATAGCCGGGTATAAGCTCTTTGCACAGAAAGAACGACTGATCTTCGTCCGCCGGTATATCGTGGTATCTGATGCCGAAGCTCTTTGCATAGTCAAAACCGCTCTTGCCGTAAAAGGCTATATTACCCTCGAACAGCACTGCACCAAAGCCCATTGCCGCCGCTTTCTCGATAGAATAGTCAAGCAGCTTTTTGCCAAAGCCCTTGCGTTTAAGATCATTTGCTATACATATAGGACCCATTGTCAGAACAGGTATCACACTGCCGTCATCGGCGTTTATGATAGTTTTCATAAAGCAGTTCTGCCCGATGAGCCTGCCGTCAAGCAGCATGACAAGGTCAAGCTCTCTTATAAATGCAGGGTCATCTCTTAGTCTGTGCATGACAAGATGTTCATAACACCCGGGTCTGTAAACGTTCCAGAATGAATCTCTGATAAGTTCTTCTACTGCCCTGTGGTCTTCTTTTTTCTCCAAACGAAATGTATAGTCATTTTTGTTCATTGTTTTACCTCCTGAAAGTTGTTGACATCAATACCGGGAGGTCTGAGATGTGTTTGCAGACCTCACGGTCAGGACACTATCTCCGATGTGTTTGTTTTCTTCAAAAAGACAACTCCTATAAAATATTCCGAGCATTCGCTCATTTAAATGATAGCACAGTTTAGAGTGTATGTCAATGCTGTTTTATCACAATCTCCATGAGGCTGCTTCACGTCTGCTCTCAACAAAGCTGTGGTAGATGCCGTCTTTGTTCATCAGCGTGTCATGAGTGCCCTGCTCGGCTATCCTTCCGCCGTCTATCACAAGTATTTGGTTTGCGTCCCTGACAGTTTTCAGCCTGTGCGCTATCATTATTATCGTCTTTTCCTTTGTCAGAGCGTCGATCGCATTCATAAGCTCGGCTTCGTTTTCCGGGTCTACGTTTGCAGTCGCCTCATCAAGCACGATGACAGGTGCGTCCTTCATTATCGCACGGGCGATAGATATGCGCTGCTTTTCACCGCCTGAAAGCGATGCACCGCCCTCGCCGATAACAGTATCGTATCCGTCAGGCAGCTGCATTATGAAGTCGTGACAGCACGCCGCTTTTGCAGCGTCTATGACCTTTTCCATTGGTGCGTCGGGCTGCCCGAAGCGTATATTATTGGCGATAGTATCAGCAAAGAGATACACACGCTGGAACACAAAGCTGTAATTTTTCATAAGTGCGTCCATGCTGTATTCTCTCAGGTCTTTTCCGTCAAGTGTGACCCTACCGTCATCTACATCCCAGAAACGTGAGAGCAGTGAAGTGAGCGTTGTCTTGCCGCCGCCCGAAGGTCCGACTATCGCAGTTGTCGTGCGTTCGGGTATATCAAGAGATATGCCGTCGATGATCTTTCTCTTTTCATATGCAAAGCTGATATTCTCAGTCCTGATATTAAAGTGTTCAGGCTTTATATCCTCGCCGCTTATGTCCATTTGCGGCGTCATCAGTATATCATTTGCCTGACGGACACTTACATCAACAGTCCTTAAAAGTGCAGAGTAGTTACCTGCATTGTCAAGCTGTGCGTAGATAAGATATGAGCTTATTATCATGATTATCGTTGTGAGAAGATCCATGCTCCCTCCGATGTGCAGAAGCACAGATACAAGCACTACAACAGTTCCCATTGCTTTGAGCCAGAAGCTCTGCATGGTCATAAACGGTATGAGTTTCAGCTCCATAGCGGAGTTTGCTTTCTCGTTCTCATCTATTGCAGTATTGAGCTCTCTGCTGCGGCTGCCTGTAAGCCTGAATGTCCTTACTTCAAAAATGCCCTGAATATATTCTATGACCTTTGCCACGAGTGCCGAGTCTTTTTCGAGCTTTTGTTTTGCCATATCAGCAGAGACCCTCATCATACGATTGTTTATCGTAAAGAAAACGACAAGACCTGCAATAAGTATCAGACCTATGCGCCAGTCAAAGAATAATATCATCGCTGTTATTACTGCCGTTGTGAGAAGCCCCGAGCAGACTATCATAACTACTCTTGTAGCGACGTTTTCAAGGTTCTGCATGGTGTTTGTCGTAACAGACATGATCCTGCCCAGGCTGTTTTCGTTGTAATAGCCCATAGGCAGGTATCTTAAATGCTCAGCGAGCTGCATACGCTTGTTTGCACAGGTGCTGTAACCGCCCTCTGTCTGTAACATCGTCGCCTTTGCCTTGAATGCTCCGGATCCGATGATGCTCACAAGCATTATACAAAGACAGGTGATGCAGGTGTTTTTTGTAACATTGTCATCAAGAAGTGCTTTTACCATTACTGCTATCGCCGGTATCTTCATTGCTTCAAACATTGCCTGAAACAGGCTCAGAACGATAGACAGATAGAATCTTTTTCTGTCCTCAGGCTTACAGAAATCAAAAAAGCTTTTAAGTATCTTAAACATCTTCCTCACCGTCCTTTGCAGAGATGTGCGCTGTCCACATAGAGCTGTAAAGACCGTCCTTTGCAAGCAGCTCATCATGCGTACCCTCTTCTTCGATATTGCCGTCCCTGATAACATACAGTCTGTCTGCATTTTTAACAGTGGAAAGTCTGTGTGCTATGACTATGAGCGTTTTGCCTTTGACGAGTTTTGCCACACTTCGCTGGATAACAGCCTCATTCTCGGGGTCTGTGTAAGCTGTTGCTTCGTCAAGGATTATAATATCCGCATTTTTGAGCATTGCTCTCGCAATGGCGATACGCTGTCTTTCGCCGCCCGACAGATGTCCGCCGGAGGTGCCGACTACCGTGTCATATCCGTTTTCAAGCCCCATGATAAAATCATGACAGCCGCATTTTTTTGCCGCCTGCTCGACCTGCTCGTCGGTCGCAGACTGGTTCCCAAGGCGGATGTTTTCACGCACCGTCATATCAAACAGGTAATTATCCTGCGAAACATATGCGATCCTCTGATTATATTCATCAAGAGGAATATCCTTTATATCGACACCGCCTATGGATATTCTGCCGCTGTTTGTATCCCAAAGGCTCGCTATAAGCCTTGCGACAGTCGATTTGCCGCTGCCGGAAGGTCCTACGAGTGCGACGAACTCACCGCTTTTTATCGTCATGGAGATGCCGTGGAGTATCTCCTTGTCGCTGTATGAAAAATGCACATCATCAAGCACGATGTCACCGCCGGAGATGCTCTTTGTCAGCTTGTCAGGGCGTATCATTTCGGGAGCGTCAAGGATATTTCTTACTTCTGTCACTATCGTGTCCATCTGTGCAATATCATCTGAGTATGACATCACCCTTATCAAAGGCTCGATCAGCCCTACCGTAAGGATTATGACCGTTATAAAGTCGGCTGTACTTATAGTGTCGTGCATAGCCATTATACCGCCTATCGGCAGCACGGAGAGCATTGTCGCAGGCATTATGCACATAGCAAAGGTCATATACACATTGCATTTTCTCATCCAGTCAACAAAGCTCGCCGCACTTTCCTTTGCAGCGGCAGCAAACTTTTCGTAGCTTGACTGAGCCTTGCCGAAAACCTTTATGACTTCGATGCCGTTTATGTATTCTGTCGTTACGGCGTTTAGTGCTTTTGTTGCACGGACAGTTCTGGCGTAGTTTTCTTCGTAGCCAAACATCATAAGAGCATAGCACACTATCCCGAGCGGAACGGTTATTAGCGCTGCGAGCCCCAGCTTCCAGCTGATGACAAAGGCATACACAAGTATTATTACCGGCGCACCGATACCTGTCGTAAACTCCGGAAGTATGTGCGCAAGTGTTGTCTCAATGCTGTCTATACGTTCGACTATCGTGCTTTTGAGCGCACCGGACGGCTGACTGATAACATCACCGAGCGGCTGCTTTGCGAGCTTGTCGAGAGCTTTTTTTCTTATCACCGCAAGGGTGTGGAATGTCGCCAGGTGAGAATTTGCCGTACTAAGCGCATGAAACAGCGAATGCCCGAGCCACAATGCCAGGATAACAGTACAGTTTATGATATATGCGTTTTTATCTGTGCTGCCGGCAAGCAGATCTCTTACTATCCTTGCTATGAAATAATACGGAACGATGCCGCACACCATGCTGAAAGCTGCAAGCACAACGCTCAGCACAAACTTCCCCTTTCGCTCACCCGACTGACTCAAAAGCCAGCCGAATGAGCCGTTTTTGTCCTTACCCATAATTTGTCCTCCTGTCTTTGATGAGCCTTGGTATAATGATAGAATGACAGAGTTTATACTGTCATAGGTTAGCTAATGCTAACCCAATATCAAAAATTTCAGTCTTGTTTCCAAGACCTGAATCAATTATAACATATTATTTCATGTTTTTCAAGGGGGTGGGTAAAAATTTTGAGATTTAGTATTTTGACGATTTAAGCATTATAAACCTTTTCCTGATAAAAACCCTTATTGACAGCGCAGCAGTTTTGTATTATACTTGAAAGTGATAGATGCAATCTGAAACCTTACAAATGCACTACAAGACAGGAGATAAAATGAAAAAGCTCCATATAGGCATTTTAAACCATAGATAGGAGGCTAAGTTATGAAGGCTTTTTCAGTATTGTTTCAAGATTATAATTCTCCAGTAATCATTTATAAGGGTAAAACTGTATATCGATATTTAAGATGCACAGAAAGTGGTGAATATGTATTAGAATTCCGCAATGTCAAAACAAATGCCAAGCATAAGCAGTTTTTAATGTTTCATCTTCTAAAAACAAATGGAGAGATTTTTGTGAATGACAAACGGTTTCAAATTCCGAAAACAAAATTCCCACAGTTATCAATAAATGAGGATGAACTTCGGAATTGTCACAGTATAAGATTTTTACTGCTTGGAGGTCACTTTACTATGTGTAATGGGGAAGATACTTCTGGTGATGGACGATTTGCAGATTCACTGATATTCGGAGCAGCGATTACTATTGATCGATTGGATGATGGCTGGTTTAGACTAAATTGCAACGATACAGAAAACGATGATGATTTCGATGATTTTGTTTTTGATATAAGGGTTAAGAAAAATGGCGATGTGATTGATATGATTGATGATTGGCAACCAAAACGATAAGTGTGAAACTATTAGGAAGATAATTTTATGATTAACAATTCAAATGCAAAGCTATTAATAACGATATGATAAACCATCACAAATAGATAGAAATAAATTTAATGAACAAAAAAGAAAATATTGGGGAAACGAGTGGGATTCAGGGAGATGGAAGAATGGAAAATAATATTTTTGAATCTGATCTTAATACCACTTCAAATATTTATGCAGTTTTTGAAGATGATGGAATAACCGGTTGGGTTTATCTTTATGATAATGAAAACAGTTGCATTGTTGCTGATTGTTGGATATATAACGCTTCTGAAGCTAACCATCGATCAAGAGAGGAAAGAAAAGATGTTCCACCGCCTTTACCAAAAGAATATTTAGTTGATGATCCAATTCTTATTAAGAATGTAAAAGACATTAGATTTAAATGGTCTGATGATGGATATGCAGTAAATGTGATTATAAATGGATATATAATTGCCTATATTGATCTATGCACTTCAAAATCATATAATGTTAATATAAAAACATCTTGTCCATGGGGAAATCCATTAACGCTGTAAGTGATTTTTTTGCTCTTATCCCCCTGACACACCACTCTCAAATTCACTGCACAAGCGCTCAAACAGCATACCGAAGGTCTGCCTGAAGTTCAAGTCGCTAAACGAAGTGCTTGAAGATCACCTGTCTGTAATGTGGTGAGTTGCAATTATTTGCTTAACATCTTATTATTTTGAGGGAGAGTGCCCAAGATCATTGACAAGTGTACATTATAAACCTTTTCCTGATCGCTGCCCTCATGCCAGCCGTCCTGCGAAAGCCGAAGAGCATCATAATACAGATCCTTGTTTTTAGCGATCTTGACTTCAAGGCGTTCAGGTTTGAATAGATAAAAAAGCACTATAATGTTTAAAATAGCGGCATTATGGTGCTTACTTTTGTGATAGAAAGATCAAATACTGCACTCAGATCGTCCTTGACAGAGCCGTTATATAATGATATAATTATATAGGAAATGGGTGTACTTGTCTTGTTGATAAAGTAATAAATGAAAAAGGTTTGAAAATCCGAGGAGGTTAATTGATGGGAGCATGGGGCTTAAAAATCAGTGAAAACGATATTTATTGCGATATCAAGGAGACTTACTCTGCTTTTTTACGAAGCGGCATGAGCGATGAGGATGCTGTGGCAAATGTCATAAATGAGTTTGTGGAGTATCTTTGTGACAGCGATGATGCACCAATCTTTTGGCTGTCGTTGGCGGAAATTCAATGGAATTGGGGCAGACTGAGCTTTGAAATCAGGAAAAAGGCTCTTGAAAATATCACGCTGTCGCGTAGCGAGTACAATATATATAATACTTCAACCGAAGTGTTCGCTGAACGAATGAAAATTCTCGATGAGTTACAGGAGCAATTGTCGGCACCTCAGCCTAAAAGAAAAGTGTTTCGCAAAAAGAAATATCCGAGATGTGCGTGGAATAATGGTGATGTTTTCCGATATGAATTTGAAAGTAAGATTGCTGAAAAATATGACATGACGCACAAATATGTTTTTATACAGAAGATAGGCGACTATTTCGACTTGGATCCCGATTTCAGGAAAATTGATAATGGAAGAAAGATTTTCGGAGAACTTTGCCCTGTCGTTCGTTTTTGGGTGACGGAAAACAAGGATTTCGTTCTCGGTGAACATAACAAGAATGATTGTCTTGCTTGCTACGGTATAGATCATGCTGACGGAACAAATAGTTTTCAGTTTTATATTTTTAACCTTGCCAGCAAAACAGATAAATTTGAATTCATATGTAATTCAAAGACGCTTACTCCTGACAGGGAGAGTATGCCTCACGGTGAAGAAAATATTTGTCATATCAACTGGAAGTATTTTGAACTACATATCCTTAATCGTTATTTATACCAAACAAGGCACATAGATATAATGCAATAAATATCAAAGCAGCGGAGCAATCCGCTGCTCATTTTTGCAAAAATAGTTGACAGTGTGTGTAATAAGTTGTATAATTTGATTACAGATTTGGTGATGAAGTTCAAGTCGCTAAACGAAGTGCTTGAAGATCACCTGTCTGTAATGTGGTGAGCTGCAAATTTTATTTTTTGAGGGAGAGTGTCCAAGATCATTGACAACTGTACAATGCTTTTTGAATTTCTCGAAAAAAACACTTGACAAATCATATGCAATGTGTTATAATAATTGTGGCGGTAATCATAAAGGCGAGATGGTTACTTAATGAGGGCAATGGATTTGAGGGTATGCTGCGTGGCAACCCTCATTTCTGTTTTCTGGCAATATATTTGTAAATTTTTCAAAAAGGACTTGATTTTCCTGCCGCCATGTGGTATAATAGATTTGTTGAGTTCAAGCCTCCATAGTTAAACGGATATAACAGCCCCCTCCTAAGGGGCAGTTACAGGTTCGATTCCTGTTGGGGGTGCCAGTACCCTGTCGCTTTTGCGGCAGGGTGTTTTTGCGTCCGGCGGCTGATATTTCGGTCAATTTGTATTGACACGCAAATACCAGTGTGATATAATTCTAATGTAAAAAACTATTCGGGGGGAATAGATATGAAACGACAGCTTATTTCATCGGCACTGGCTTTAAGCCTTATTTTCGGCGGCGCTGCGGCACTGCCGGAGAGTATCACACCGCAGAGCAGTATAGTTGCACAGGCTAAGAGCATACGCAGCGGTGACTATAAGTACAGCCTGCTCAAAGACGGTACTGCAAAGATAGTAAAATACAAGGGCATCAAGACTGAGGTCAAGATACCGTCCAAAATAGACGGCAAAAAGGTCACGATGATAGGGCAATATGCGTTCAGCGGCAATGAGAAGATAAAAAAAGTGACTATCCCGAAAGGGGTCACTAAGATAGGTAATAGCGCATTTTCTGAATGTACTTTCCTTAAATCAGTCACTATCCCAAAGGGCGTAACTGCGATATGTCAAAATGCATTTTGCGACTGCAATGATCTTAAAACAGTTAAAATACCAAGCAGCGTAAAAAGCATAGAAATGGGCGCATTTTATGGAACAAAATGGCTTAAAGACCAACAGAAGAAAAATCCTCTTGTTATAGTAAACAATATACTTTTAGACGCTGCGACCTGTAAAGGAAACGTGACGATACCGAATGGCGTTACCAAGATAGCTGATATTGCATTTTCCGGCTGTACCGGTATTAGATCAGTGGAAATACCAAATGGTGTAACTAAGATAGGAATTGCTGCATTTTCCAGATGTACTAACCTTAGATCTGTTAAAATACCAAATGGTGTTACTAAGATAGGACCTGATGCATTTTCGGGTTGCACAAATCTTAGATCAGTAACGATACCAAAGAGTGTTACTTCGATAGATTTTTGTGCATTTAGCGGTTGTAAAAGCCTTAAATCAGTAAAGATCCCAAACGGTATTACCAAAATAGAACTAAGCACATTTGCAGCCTGCTCCAGCCTTAAATCAGTGACAATACCTAAGAGCGTTACTGAAATTGACATTTATGCATTCGACAGCTGTACAAGCCTTAAATCTATAACGATACCAAAGAGCGTCAAAAAAATAGGTCATAATGCGTTCAATAATACAAAATGGCTTAAAGACCAGCAGAAGAAAAATCCACTTGTCGTTGTAAACGGCATACTTATTGACGGCACAAAATGCAAAGGCAATGTAACTATCCCCAAGAGTGTAAAGTCTATAAATGACGGTGCATTTGGTGCATTTATGGAAATTAATAATCATAACACAAGCCTTAAAAGCGTAAAAATACAAAGCGGCGTTAAAAGCATTGGCAGTATGGCGTTCTCGGAATGCTCAAACCTCAAAACCGTGACTATCCCCAAGAGTGTAAAGACAATAGGCGATAATGCATTTTTTGGCTGTCACAAAAACCTCACCATAAAGACCCCCAAAGGCTCAGCCGCTGCAAAGTATGCCAAGAAAAACGGCATAAAGGTAAAATATATCTGATAAACAAATAAGAAACTCAGGCTGTCCGCTCCGTTTTCGGGGCGGATATGCTGTTTTTTGATTTAAAACTCTTGACTTTTTGAATGTTTTATTGTATAATAAATAGGTTAAAGAAAAAATATAGATAATTCAGATTACCGAAAGGAGATCAGATATGTCATTAAAGAAAAAAGTCGCTGCTTTTGTTACGGCGGCGGTCATGACAGCGTCAATGGCTGGCTGCGCAGATACAAGCTATGTTCTTACGGCAGACGGCGATAATATCAACGCAGGCATTTATATTGATTATATGTTCTCGGCTATGAATCAGCAGATATATATCTGGCAGTATTCAGGCGTTACCGAGAATTTCTTCGATCAGAAGGTCGGGGATCAGGATTTCGCCGACTACCTGACTACAACAGCTATGGACAATACAAAGAAGTACGCCGCTGTTGAGAAGTTGTTCAAGGAGTCGGGGCTGAAAGTCTCGGCAGAGGATATGAAGTCTATCAATAACGACATCAGCGACAGCTGGGAAAACGGTCATGAAATGTATGAAAAAGAGGGTATCAGCAAGGACTCGCTTAAAAAGGTGCTTGTAAATTCCAAGAAGGAAGAAATGCTCTTTGACTATTACTACGGCACAGACGGCAAGGAAGCTGTATCAAAGGACGTTCTTAAAAAGTATATGGACGAGAATTATCTGAGATTCAAGTCGATAACTATAAGCAAGTCCACAGCTGAGGACGATGCGACTAAGGAAGCTGAAAACAAGGAAAAGCAGGAGCTTTTTGAAAAATATAAGGGCAAGGCTGACGGCGTCAAGTTCGCAGACTTTGACGAGATCATACATGAGTATGAGGAAGAAACTGCTCCCGAGGAAGAAGAAACAACAGAAGCTGCTGAGGGCGAAGAGGGCAAAGATACAGCAGCAGATGAGAGCAGTGAGGGCGCAGGCACTACTGATGAAAGCTCGGCAGCAGATGACAGCTCGACAGCTGATGATAGTTCCGCTGATGATAGCTCTGCTGATGACAGCTCATCACAGGCAGACAGCTCTTCCGCTGCTGATAACAGCAGTGAGGTCGTAGAGGAAAGCAGCGTTTCGAGCTTTGAGGCTGAGGCGGCAGAATCTGCTGATGCGGAGGTCTCTGCAGATGACACAGTCGAGATCAGCGCTGATGATGTAGGCGAGGACGGTACGATAGATCTTAGCAGCCTTGACATCGGCGATGATGTTGAGCTTGCAGAGGACGGTACGGCAGACGACACCGCAGCTGACGGTACGGCAGACGGTGAAGCGACTGAAGAAGAGGAAGAAGACCCTTACGAGCATGAGACTTTTGTAAACTACGGCTCGCTTACAGATGAGACACTTGAGGGCGACTACGGCAAACGCCTGACTGAGGTAAAGAACGCAGAGGCTGACAAGGTCATCACATATGAAGATGATAATGCGTTCTACATCATAGTAAAGGGCGATGCGACCGAAAGAACTGCTGAGTATCTTGAAGATGAAACGAACTTCGATACAGTCCTTCACGAAGCAAAGGATAAGGACTTTGAAGCCAAGATAAAGACAGCACAGGAGGGGATAAACTTCTCCGAGAACAAGGACGCACTTGACAGGTACGTTCCCAAGACAGTCTATGAAAAGTACAATGAGTATGTAAACAAAAACTCATCAAGCTCGACTGCCGCAAACAGCTAAAAAATATCAGACCCGGTACAGTAGTTTGTACCGGGTCTTGCTTTTTATGTGTTTGAGAGTGTGGGTCTCTTTGCAGCTTTGACAGCTGTATCCTGCTTATCTGATATATTTGTGAAAGTGAAAAGAAAATTTGCGTAAATCATTGACTTTTAGGCACGAAACTGTTATAATAAATAAAAAGAGATAACAAGTGTATGTATTTTTGTGTGCTTTGTAAGACCGAAAGGCGGTGAGCATCATGGTAGTATTAAAAGGTAAATCAAGCAGTCAGCAAAAGCTGGGTGGCTATATCAAGTTTTATCACCGTGATGTTTTTGAGCCGCTGCTTGAACACAGGGACGATACGATAGGCGAGTATGAGCGCTTTGCAAGAGCAAGGGACACTGCTGCTGAGGAGCTCGAGCTTCTGCATGATATTGCAGCCAAGCGTGCAGGTACATATGCCGCAGAGATATTTGAGATACAGCGAATGATGGTCGAGGACGGCGATTATTCATCTATCGTCGGAAGCCTTATAAAGAGCCAGCAATGCTCCGCTGAGTTTGCGGTAAAATGCGCTGCAAAGATATTTGCAGATCTTTTGAGATTTTCGGGCAGCGACTATATGGCAAAACGCTCCGAGGACGTTTTCTTTACCGCTGACAGGATAATAAGAAAGCTCGCAGGCGTTGAAAAGCGTCTTGCACAGTACGGTGACAGAATGGTAATTCTTTGTGCGGATACTATGTCATCATCTGATGTACTGCTTATGCAGAGCCCGTTTCTGTGTGCGCTGGCATTTAAAAAGGATACTGAGTTCTCGCATTGTGAGCTGCTTGCAGACAAGCTGGGTATCCCTGTCATATCTGCGCTCGGTGATGATCTGGAATTCAAGTACGACGGTCACAAGGCAAAGCTCGACTGTAAAAAAGGTATACTTTCTATAAACTGATGTGCTTTCATGAGCCGCCCCACGGGGCGGCTTTTTTATGCAAAGAAAAAAGTCATAACCATAAGCTCCTGTGCATATAATCAACTTAGAAACAATCAGCAAATGCTGAAATTTCAAAAATGTGCTGGGAGGAAAACAAAATGCAATCAATTGAACTTAAACAAAGCAGGGTGAGCTTTGTCTGCCCCGAGGACCTTTTTGACGAAACGGTCGAGCAGTCGGTCGAAAAGGATTTTGTGCTGCCCGACTACTGCCCGGATATTTTCAGGATTCTTAAATGCAGGCTGCTGCCGAGGGTCATGTCGCATACACTCAACGGCAGAAAGCTCTCCTTTGAGATGTCTGTGATGCTCAAGATTCTTTACGAGAGCGAGGGCAGCGACAGACCGGGGTATATCGAGCAGAAGCTGCACTATTCAAAATCAGTCGAGCTGCCCGAGGACGCTTCCGGCTGCGAGATAAGGCTCACTCCTGTCTGTGAGCATATAAACTGCCGTGTTGTCAACAAGCGCAGATGCGATGTCAGGGGTAATGTAAACATAAAAGTTGGTATCAGAAAGAATACACAAAAGAGCTTTCTTTCATCATGCACCGGCTGCTGCACAGAGCTTAAACGCAAGACTGTGACATACCCCGCAATAAGGGTATGCTCTGACAAGCGCCTGACTATCGTGGAGGAATTTGAGCTTGGCAGCGATAAGCCTGTACCGGGCGCTGTTATAAGAAGCGAGTGTGTCATCATCAAAGGCTCGACAGGTCTTATCAAAGGCAAAGTTGTTGTCAAGGGTGATGCCGAGGTGTGTATGCTTTATACAGGTGAGAGCGATGATAAAAGCGTTTGTGAAACTATGCGCTTTACGATACCTTTTTCGCAGGTGGTCGATGTGCCTGATGTAGATGACAGCTTTGAATGCAGTGCTGATGTGAGCTGCCTCAGCTGCGAGATAATGCCAAAGGGCGATAACTCACGCACTCTTGAATGTGAGATAGTCGCACTTGTCAGCATAACGGCGGTAAAGTCTGAAAGCTGCGAGGCGATAGAGGACGCATACTCCACAAAGTATGAAACACAGCTTGCAAAAAGTCAGGTCATCATCGACTCTACACCCAAAATGATAGGTATAACTTTGTCTAAAAGCTGTACTGTATCCTCCGGCGATGAAAAGATAGGCAGGGTGTATGACGCATGGTGCGAGCTCAGCGGCGTGTCTGCAAGATATGACGACAGCAAAAACAGCTATAACATTTCAGGCAATGCACGCTTCTGTCTTTTTGGTGTCAGCGAGGGCGGTAAGCTCATTTATACAGAGCAGGAGGAGCCTTTCGAGCAGCCGCTCGGTGATGAGTACTGTGCAACATCGGACAGCAGGCTCAGTGTCAGGGCAGATATAAGGAGCGTATCATATGTTCTTAAAGACGAGATGAACGCTGAGCTTACAGCGCAGATACTTCTGAGCGGTCAGCTTACAGAAAGGCTTTGCTGTGAGCTGGTAGACGAGATAACAGTCGATACAACAAAGCTGCGTGTCAAGGAGCAAAGCTGTGCTGTAAAGCTCTGCCGCTGTGATGATAAAACAGATATATGGGAGCTTGCCAAAAAATACGGCACATCAGCAAAAGCGATAGAGCTTGAAAACGAGCTTGCAGACGGTACAGCAGCAAGCGGCAGTATGCTCCTGATACCGATAGTTTAGGAAAGGGGAGGATAGAATGAGCGATCTTTACACAGACATTGCAAAAAGAACGGACGGCAGCATCTACATAGGTGTGGTAGGTCCTGTCAGGACAGGTAAGTCTACATTTATAAAGCGTTTTATGGAAACAGTCGTTATACCGAATATAGATTCAGACTATATGAAGGACAGGACGATAGATGAGCTTCCTCAGTCGGCTGGCGGCAAGACGATAATGACGACAGAGCCTAAGTTTATCCCCGAGGAGGCAGTGAGCGTCACTCTCGGCGAAGGCGTAGCTATGAATGTGCGTATGATAGACTGTGTGGGGTATATAATCCCGTCAGCTATCGGCTATATAGAAAACGAAGCCCCGAGAATGGTCAACACACCGTGGTTTGACGATGAAGTGCCCTTCAATATGGCAGCAGAGGTAGGAACTCAGAAGGTCATTACCGAACACTCAACAGTCGGACTTGTTATAACGACAGACGGTTCGATAACAGACCTTCCCCGTGATGAGTACGAGGAGTGCGAGGAAAGGATAATTAGTGAGCTAAAAGATCTTTCAAAGCCATTTGCAGTGGTACTCAATACCCTTGACCCGACATCCGAAGAAACGATAGCTCTCGCACAGCGCCTTAGTGAAAAATATGATAAGACGGTAATACCGCTAAGCGTTGCAGACCTTGACGAGCAGGACGTATCCCGCATACTTACAGAGCTTTTGTATTCATTCCCGGTAAGGGAGATAAACATAGAGATGCCCACCTGGATAAACGCTCTTGATAATGAACACTGGCTGAGAAAAGAGATATTTGACAGCATAAGAAGCTGTGCGCAGGGTGTAGGCTCACTCAGGGAGATAGGAGCTTTTGCTGGCAAGCTCTGCGACTGTGAGCATATAACGGAGAGCTTTTTAAAGTCTACCGACCTTGCGACAGGTACTGCAACAGTTACGGCTCGTATGCCCGACAAGCTGTTTTTTAAGATAATCGGCGAAAGCACAGGTCTTGAAATAGAAAACGAGAGCGACCTTATGCCGCAGATACTTTCGCTTGTCAGCTTCAAGAAAAGATTTGAGCGCTTTTCGTCAGCACTTGAAGAGGCTCAGGAGGGCGGCTATGGGATAGTTATGCCGCTTGTGAATGAGTTAAGGCTCGAACAGCCCGAGATTATCAAGCAGGGCGGCAAGTACGGCGTCAAGCTCAAAGCCAGCGCCCCGGCTATACATATCATGAAAACAACAGTCAACGCAGAGGTAGCACCGATAGTCGGCTCGCAGAAGCAATCGCAGGAGCTTGCTGTCACGATGAAGAGCGACTATGATGACGACCCGGATAAGATATGGCAGTCAAATATTCTCGGCAAGAGCCTGCATGAGCTTGTGAATGAGGGGCTTGTCAACAAGATGAACACTCTCCCTCCCGATGCAAGAAAGAAGCTCAGAGAAACTGTCGAGCGCATGATAAACGAAGGCTGCTCGGGGCTTATATGCTTTATACTGTAAATGAAAGCGTCCGCATTTTGCGGACGTTTTTGTGATATATGCCTTTACAAAACCAGCTTTTTATGCTATACTATTGTTTACAAACTATTCATAACTTTCTGTATAGTTTTTCCCAATACATAAGTGAAAGGGGGAGTGCAGTTTGGATAATTACAAAGAGCTCTTTGACAATATCTACTCATCAACTAAACAAAGCGTGTACAAATACATCACCGCACACTGCTATGATCTGAGTGATATTGATGACATTTATCAGAATACATACTTATCCGTTTTTGATGCTTTGCAAAAGCGTGACGCTCCGCCTGAAAATGAAACAGCGTTCTGTATACTTATAGCTAAGCGTGAGCTTTTTAAGTATTATGGTCTTATCAGGCGGCTGACTGCGGCTTTTGGCAGTATAAAGCGCATAGATGCAGATGACTACGAGCAGGACGCTGACAGCTTTGATCTTGAAGATTCTGTTGCAAATAAAGAGCTTGCATCACAGATAACTGACTTCCTCGGACAAAGAGATCTTAAAACACAGAAGATATTCTTTATGTACTATACGAGCGGTTATCAGATAAGCGAGATTGCAGCTCTTCTTGATATGAGCGAGAGCAAGGTCAAGTCCCGGCTGTACGGAACGCTTGCAAGGATCAGACGGATTTACAGAAAGGAATGATACGAATGAAAGAGAAAGACTTTTTAAAACAGACGATAGAAAACGCATACCCGACCGAGGCACCCGACCTTGATGCAAACGAGGTGCTCAGCCGCAGCACGACGGCAAGAGTAAAAAGCCGTGGCTTTGCCGGTGTGATAGCTGTACTTGCCGCACTTGCAGTAACGGTGGGCGCTGTGGCGGTGTTCAGTAATAACAAGGAACTTGAAACGTCTGACAGCGAGATCAAAGCTGTAACAAGCTCTGCATCGACAACGACAGCTTCAAAGACTATAACACAAACCCCGGTCTTAGCGGCAAGTGACTCACAAAAAGCCGAAACGACGACAACAACAAAGGCAAGTGCTGCAAAGACCACATCAAAGCAGTCAAGTATTAAAACGGTAAAGGCGGAGAAAAAAGTAAATGCTCAAAAGAAGACCACTGCGACCGTAAGTGAAAGAGAGGTTGAGGAAACTTCTGTTACAACAGTACCTGTCGGCAGTATCAGCAGCGACCAGGCGGTAGATATAGCACTGGACGATTCGGGGCTTACAATGGATAAAGTCACAGGCATAGAATATGATACCGATAATGAAAACGGCAGAGATGTTTTCGAGGTCGAGTTGACAACTGCTAATGCTAAGTATGAGTACAAGATAGATATTGTTACCGGTGAGATAGTGGATAGAGATACAGAGCAAAAGAAAGTAACTTCCACAACTGCCAAAACTGTCACAACAACAGCTGCCGCTGAGCCTGATAAAAAATATATAAGCGCAGACAAAGCCCGTGAAGCAGCACTTAAAATTATAGGTATCAGTGAAAAGGATGCACATGATATAGAGTGTGAGTCTGATACGGACGGTGGAAAGAAAGTATATGAGGTCGATATTGATGTACTAAAAGGTGACACACTTACGGAATATGATATAAAGATAGATGCACTCTCAGGAGAAGTCATAAGCTCGGAAACTGAAACAAGTTCTGTAAGCGCAGATGAAGATAATGACGACGATGATGACTTTGATGATGACGACGATGATGACTTTGATGATGATGACGATGACGATGTAGACGATGACTGAATAATAAAAAGCTGAAAAAACCCCTCTTTGAAAGTTTATGCTCTTGTTGACATTTTTATAAAATGTGTTATAATAAGAGCATAAAGCGATCAAGGAGGGGATAATTATTAAACGACCTGATACAAGTTTTGAAAAAGCACCTGCGATAGACCTTCTCTACCCTTCGCCGCAAAAGCGTGAGCTGTTGAGAAAACGCCGCAGCAGGATAGGTGAGCAGACAGATCAGCTTATAAGTGATCTTATGCTTGATACGCTTGCAAAGCTCATCTGCAATTCAAATGCCTACAAAATGCAGCAGATACTTACCGAGCTTTGCGATGATGAGGAAACTATAAATTACCGCCTTGATATAATAGATGATCTTGTTAATATGCCCGAGCTTGTCGATATGCTCAAAAAGATAGTGCGCATAATGATAGACAATGACAAGGGGAATATATATAATATCCTGACACCCGATTCGTTCACAACACTTGATTCGGCGGTGAGGGCGTTTGAAGCTTATATACAGTGTATTGAGTATATGCATGAGTTTCATGAGCGCAAGGGGGAAAAAGCTGCATCTGCAGGCGTTAAGAAGATGCTTGATTTCTTTGAGCGGTGTTATAACGACAAGCATTATAAGTCGCTGTGTAAGGACGTAACGGAGCTTAAAGATAAGATAAAGGGCAGGATAAAAAGCATAGTGGTAGCTATCAATCTTGACGAGGCGCTTGTCCCTGTGTCAGCAGGCATAGTAGAGCTTTGTGACAAGGAGTACACCACCAAGCCTACCGTGCTTGACAGGATAATCTACCACGGTGCTAAATTTGGTGATAAGAATGTCATGGGCTCGCTCAAACAGCGGTATGTATATGAGGGCAATGACAAAAACAGCAAGGACAGGATAGTAAATCCGTCCGAGAAGGCACTTTTTGAGGAACTTGACTTCATCACGAAGAAATATGTCGAGCTTGTAGATTCTGCGCTTGATGATTATAAGGCGATAGGCTTCAAGGACGTGTATTCGATCGAGTACCAGCTCGATTACTATACTGGTATCATAGCACTTATAAAGAACGCACGCTCAAAGGGTCTTGATATGTGCAGACCTAAACTGCTCCATGCCGGTGAGCGCCGTGCGGTGATAAAAGGGCTGTATGATCCGATATATTTCAGTGAGGCATCTATATATAATCTTTCCCACAAGCAAAAGCGTGAGGTCGTGACAAATGACATCACACTTGATAAAGACGGCGGATTCTATATCCTGACGGGGGCTAACAACGGCGGTAAAACGACCTTTGTAAGAGCTGTCGGGCTTTGCCAGCTAATGGCACAGGCAGGGCTGTATGTTCCGGCGAGCGAGTGCGAGCTGTCGCTTTGTGATATGGTTTATACGCAGTTCCCGAAGGAGGAGCAAAAGGGTATAGACGCTTCACGCTTCACCACCGAGATCAAAGAGTTTAAAGCGATCTCAGATGTTATCACCAATCACAGCCTTTTGCTCATGAACGAATCTATCCAGAGCACCACACCGAAGGAGTGTGTTGATATAGCGGTATCGCTTGTACATATATTTGCCACACTGGGCGTCAGGGGAGTATTTGCCACACACCTTGTCGATATAGCACCAAAAGCCTTAAAGCTCAATACAGACCCTGATCTTAACACTAAGATAGAGAGCATAACTGTAAACATAGACCAGTCTACCGGTGAGCGGCTTTATAAGATAACCAAAGGTCTGCCGGGCGACATAAGCTATGCAAGCGCTATATTTGAGCAGTTCGGACTTGACTTTGATTCTCTTAAAGAAAAAGCCAGAAAGATGAATCAATAAAACACCGCCATGACTTGTGTACATCACACGGGGGTCATGGCGGTCATATTATTTTATTCTTATCTTTTTTACTTTTGTGTAGGCGCTGTATCGCTCCCGAGATATTTTGTGATCTGTAAAGTGTTATCACTTAACACAAGGTATTTGCAGCTGCCCGAGGTAAATGTATCTTCTGCGGCAGCGGTTATGTTCCTGCTTATACAAAAGCTCTCAGATGATGCTCCAACGCTGAGTATCATACCAAGAGCTATCGCAGCCGTAATGACTTTTTTTATCATGTTATAGTCCCTTTGCTGCAAGTCTTTCAAAAACCTTGTCTGTAACTACTATGTTCTTGCCGTTTTCCTTGCCGGCGTACAGATAGTCGTCCGCAAGATTTATATTATGCTCAAAGCCCTTTTGCAGATCGGACATCACAAGCCCGAATGTCATTGACACATGGAAGAACTTCCCGTCAGATGAGAATACTATCTGTTCTATCTCACGCCTTATGTTCTCACTTATCAGCTCTGCCTTTTCTCTTCTGCAATCAGGTATTGCAAAAAGTATCTCCTCACCGCCCCAGCGGCAAATATATCCCTCGCTCGGTATATTGCTGACGATAGCACCGCTGACTTTTTTCAGCACCTCGTCGCCTGTCTTGTGACCGTAGGTGTCGTTTATCTTTTTGAAGTTGTCAATATCCCCGATGGCAACGGCATATTCAGACAGATTGTTTATCGCATCGGTGTGCATACGGTCAAGATACTCCATCATCGCACGCCTGTTGAAAAGCTCGGTAAGCGGGTCAACAGATGCCAACTGCTTGAGCTTGTCGTTCTGCTCGTTCATAAGATCGGTGCTTATCTTTCTTGATACTACGAACATAAACGCCATAAAGCTCATCATAATGATGCCCATGATCGAATTGAATATATATAGCCTCAGCTGCTGTGTTTCGTTGCTGACGAAATGCGTAACGTTTTTTATATCGCTGACATAGATACGGGTAGCTATATAGCCTGCTGCCAAGAAAATGGTCGAAAATATGCTCGACGACAGCTTTTCATATGGCATAAAAAACGGTGCAGGAAGTACGCATATCAGATAAAGCGCAAATCCGCACTCCCACCCGACAGCAACACAGGACACGACCGAGAATACCATTATCTCGGCGATAGCTATATCCATAAGCGACAGCCGTTTGTTTTTGACAAACGTCACCGCAAGGAACGCCCCTACATAAAACAGCGTGCTGCTTATATTGAAATACATCATCACATCAACGCCGTAGCCGTAGAAAATGAATATCATTATAAAATGTATCACGGCACAGGCACAGTACAGTATCTGCTGACAGAGCCTGCCGCTTAACGCCTGACGAAGATCCTGTCTGACTTCACGGCTCTTGAAATAGTATTTCAGTGATTTGAAAACGGTTATACGTTCTATTCTCTGTCAGCTCCTTTCTTTCAGAATACATAATTATACATATTATAATTATACACTAATGATAACAAAAATGCAATACCTTTTTGTGAATTGGTAATATAGTTTGTCATATTTGTAGGAAATGAAGTAAATATCAAGTAAATATATTTATAAATTGTTATTTTCTCTATTGAAATAAAAGAACGTTTATGATATAATTAAAATATTATGGAAAAGTATAAAGCTGGTGTTGATGTGAACGATATTAAAAAAGTGGCTGCTATACACGATATATCCGGGCTCGGGAGATGCTCATTGTCGGTGATACTTCCTGTTATGTCCGCAATGGGGCTTCAGGTGTGCCCGGTCACGACATCGGTGCTGTCGGCGCATACAGGCTTTGGAGAATTTGTTATGAGGGATCTTACGGATTTTATGATGCCTGCTCTTGAACACTATAAAAAGCTCGGTACAGAGTTTGACTGTATTTACAGCGGTTTTTTAGGCTCTGAGGATCAGATAGATCACTGCCTTGAATATTTCAGGACTTTTAAAAACGCTCTTAAAATCGTTGACCCTGTTATGGGCGATAACGGTAAGGCATATGCTACATATACAAGCTCTCTTTGCAGACGTATGGGTGAGCTTGTGGCTGTGGCTGATATAATAACACCTAATCTGACGGAGGCGGCGATACTCCTGGGCGAGAAGTTCCCCGATATGCCTATGCGCCGTGATGAGATAAAATCATGGCTTGTGCGCCTGTCGCAGAAGGGCGCAAAGATAGTCGTCATCACAAGTGTCATGCTCAGTGACGGTGAGATAGCATCTATCGGCTATGACAGGCAGAAGGGCTCATTCTGGAAGGTCACTAATGACTATGTTCCCAAGAGCTATTCCGGCAGCGGAGATATGTTCGCAAGCGTGCTTGCAGGCGGTATACTAAACGGTGACAGCCTGCCGATAGCTATGGACAGGGCGGCTACATTCACAGAGCTTTCTATCAAGGCTACATACAGCTATGATACACCGTGGACTGACGGGATAATGTTTGAGCGCCAGCTCCCGTGGCTTATGAGCTATCAGGTGCTTGACCATTATGAGAGCTTTTAAGGGGTGAGGGTATGCTGTCAATAGTTCTGGTCGAGCCGCAGATACCGCAGAATACCGGAAATATCTCCCGCACCTGTGCGGTGACAGGGGCGGCACTGCATCTTGTAAAGCCGTACGGCTTTGAGATAAGTGACAAGCATTTAAAGCGTGCCGGGCTTGATTACTGGGATAAGCTGGAGATATATGAATACGACTCACTTGATGAGTTTTTTGAAAAGACGAACGGCGTTTACTACTACTTTACCACAAAGGGGGTAAACGTCCATTCGCAGATAGATTATCCGCAGGACGAGAATGTTTTTCTTGTGTTCGGGCGTGAGGATAAAGGTCTGCCGGAAAGGCTTCTGCATGAGAACAAGGACTTCTGCGCCAGGATACCCATGAGAAAGACACTTCGCAGCTTAAATCTTTCAAATTCCGCTGCCATAGCGGTATATGAGGTTTTAAGGCAGTGGGATTATCCCGATCTTGGCAGGGAAGGCAGGCTTACACAATATAACTGGGACTGATGAAAGGAGAAACTTATATGTCTAAGGTACTTTTAATGACAGATTCAGCAAGCGATATAACGAGAGAGGACGAGGAAAAGTACGGTATCAAGGTCGTAAATTTCAAGCTCGCAGTTGGCGATAAGAGCTATACCGCAAGAGTCGATTTTGATAACAACGGGCTTTACGAGATACTTGACAGCTATGACGGTATCCCGTCTACATCGCAGATAACTTCTTTTGAATTTTATGATCTGTATAAGCAGGCATATGAGGACGGCTATACAGATGTGATATATGTATCTATCAATTCAAAGGGCTCGGCTACATATAATAACTCCGTGCTCGCAAAGGAAGACCTTTATGAAAAGCATCCTGAGATCAAGGAAAAGCTCACTATCTACAATATCGACGGCAGGAGCTATACGGGCGCATACGGCTACCCTGTTATACAGGGAGCTATCAAGGCGCAGAAGGGCGCATCTGCTGAGGAGATAGTCGCTTTCATAAACGACTGGATAGAAAACTGCGTTATATTCTTTGGAATGTACAGCCTCAAATATGCCAAGAAGTCCGGCAGGATACCGGCAGCGGCGGCTTTCGTAGGTGAGGTAATGGGGCTCAGACCTGTATCACGCATACAGCATAATCAGATAACCACTGAATCCAAGGTCAGGGGCGACAAGGCGCTTATCCCGAAGATACTTGAGCTTACAAAGAATGAGATGATACCGCAGACTCCATACTGCGTAGTATACGGTAACGATACCGATGTAAGAGATGAGATGGAGGCTGCTATGACACGCAATATAGGCTATCCTCCGGCATATTATTTCCAGATAGGCGCAGAGGTATCGGTAAACTCGGGACCTAAGGTAGTGGGCGTTATCTTCAAGTCACAGAAAAAGTAAAGGTTCGATGATCCCCGGGAGCTTTTCCGGGGATTTTTGCGTCTGTCTGAATAAACCGGAAAAAACCGCCAATAATAAAGACATAAACTTTTAAGGAGGCGGTTAGAATGACCGATAAAGAGCTGCTTTATATCGAGGATACACTCGGACACGAACAGTTCATCACACAGATGTGCAGGCAGGCTAAAAGCCAGGTGCAGGACGAAAAGCTCAGGAGCATGATAAGTGATCTTGAACAGAAGCATGACAAGCTGTTTCATAGCTTTTACAGTCTGCTCAGCGAATAAGGAGGTGCGCTTATGAACGATATGAACATTGCAACAAATCTTCTCAATCTTGAAAAAGGCGTGTGTGATCTTTATATGCACGGCGCTGTCGAGTCTGCGACCGATAAGGTGAGAAACGCATTCAGCTCGGGACTTAATGAAAACCTCGGTATGCAGAAATGTATCTACGAAACGATGTCCTCTCTCGGAATGTATCAGATGCAGAGCGTACCGCAGCAGAAGATAGACTCAGTAAAACAGAAATTCTCAAACTGATCGAAAAGTCCCTCTCAGGAAGCCGGTCAGCATAAAAGAAGTATTGCTATTTGAAACAACAGGCTGTGTGGAAATGCTCTGCGCAGCCTGTTATATTTAGCCGCATAAATTCTTGAATACTGAAAACCTGTCTTTCGGCACTTGACTAAAAGGACAATATATGCTAAGCAGAATTACTAATTATTGTTGCAAAGCACGATATGAACGTACTGATAAAATAGACAGGTCAAACCTTATAATAATTATGCAAAGTGACAAAACCGAGCGGATCCTCTTGACAAATGTAGGAGAACAGTGTATTCTTATATAAGAGAACACTGTTCACATAGGACGGAGATGATATAATGCCGAGAGACAAGACAGAGAGCCACGAGCGTATCGTTGCCTCAGCAAAGAGGGAGTTTCTGACCTATGGTTTCAAGAATGCTTCTATGCGGCGTATAGCTGCTGATGCCGTGATAACAGTTTCAGGTCTTTACAAGCACTTTCCAAGCAAGGAGGAGATGTTCGCACATCTTGTACAGCCGATGCTTGATGAGTTCGGTGAGCTTTATTACCGCAAGGAGAAAGAGGAGCATGACGCTATTGAGCAGATCGGTGCGGCGGCTGCTTTTTTAAATGAAGATGCTGTTTATGCAATGGCGTTCATCTACGATCATTTTGATGAATTCAAGCTGCTGGTATGCTGTTCGCAGGGTACAAGGTATGAGGACTACGCTCACACCCTTGCCGAAATGGAGGAAAAAAGCTCGCTCAAATATATTGAGGCACTCAGAAGACGGGGCAACCATGTTCCCGATTTTGACAGGCGTGAGTTCCACCTGCTCGTATCCTCAAATGTCGAGGCGGTGCTGCAGCCTATACGACACGATTTCACAAGAGAAGAGGCTATGCACTACGCTCAGACTATAAACACTTTTTTCTCAAAGGGCTGGAAGTGGCTATGTGCAATGGAATAACATAGGTATCGGCTGTAATGCCGATATTTATTTGATACCAGGTTAGCATTTGCTAACTAAACGGAGGGTCTATATGGATTTGCTAAAGGACAACTTAATGTCGATAGTGCTGCTGCTTGTACTTGCGGTGATAGTTTTTCTTATCATTCGCAGCAAGCTGAAAGCCAAGAGATCGGGCGGCTTCGGCTGCGGCTGTTCCGGCTGCTCGGGGTGCAGCAGCTGTGCGGCGAAGAGTGAAAGTGATAAACAAGTATAAGTCTTAAAAATAGAATTGGAGGAAAGATATGAAGCTGACAGAATCAAAGACGGATATGCAGGGAAGGATAATCTCTGTGAGCGGTGACGACCATTTTATGAACCGCATAACTTCGATAGGCATTACCGAGGGAACGACATTCCAGACGGTGAAAAATGACAGGAAAATGCCTGTGCTTATCTATTTGAGAGAGACACTGATCTCGCTCAACAGGGCAGATGCACAAAGGATCGAGGTGGAAACAGCATGAGCGCCAGTATCGCACTTTTAGGACAGCCTAATTCGGGTAAATCCACTATCTACAACAACCTGACCGGTGCAAGGCAGCACGTCGGCAACTGGGCAGGAAAGACTGTCGAGAAAAACGAGGGAAGCTATACATATGACGATGTTAGATTCTCTGTTACCGATCTGCCGGGAAGCTACGGATTGTCGGGAAATTCAGACGAAGAGATCATCACTACCGATTATATCAAGTCGGGCAAAAGTGAGCTGACTGTGGTGCTTGTTGATGCCTCGCAGCTTGAAAGAAGTATGTTCATGCTGGCGGAATTTGCAAGGCTCGACAAGCCGGCACTGCTGGTGCTCAATATGATAGACGTCGCAAAAGGTATGGGCAAGGAGATAGACACCAAAGCTCTTGAAAACAAGCTGGGTATCCCTGTACTGCCCTTCAATGCTACGGACACAAAGGACTATGACAGGCTCAAAAAGCTGATAGCACAGGAGTTGAAAAAGCCCCACAAGCTGGCAGTCGCAGCACCCGAGAGCTATTCAGACATAAAGGCTGACAGCAAAGCGAAATTCGATTGGGTAAATGAGATCATCGAGGGTGTGACAAAGACTAAGGACTCAGTCTACAAAATGTCGAGGTTTGACCGCATGATGACAAGACCTGTGCTTGGCAAGGTCATTTGTGTCGGCGTTGTGCTGCTGGCGTTTCTGGTGGCGATGATAATAATGATACCGTTTATGAGCATAGGTCAGATGATACCGCAAACTCTGCACGCCCCTGTTGACAAGCTGCTCACCGGCTGGAACGTCCACCCGTGGATAGTGTCGGTGTTCAGCACGATGATACCGAATGTGCTGTTCTTTGTTATCTCAATGGCGAGTTTTGTTTTCGGCGTAAATGTTGTGTTCGGCTTTCTGGAGGAAACAGGCTTTCTTGCAAGGGCTGCCTATCAGTTTGACGGACTGCTCTCAAAGCTGGGCTTGCAGGGCAAGGCTATCTGTCCTATGCTAATGGGCTTTGGCTGTACGATAGGCGGTGCCTGCGGCACAAGAGTCATGGACAACTGGGGGCAGAGAATGCTTGCAATGTCTATCGTGTGGGCTATACCATGTGCATCTATCTGGTCGATAATACCTGTGATCTCGGGTATGTTCTTTCCATGGTGGCAGACGATGCTCGTCTGCGTGGGCATACTTCTTTATGTTGTCATCACGATGATAGTCGTGTCAAAGGTGTTCAGCAGAAAACTTGCGCCAAAGGAAACACGCAGCGGCATGATAATGGAGCTTCCGCCCTACCACAAGGCGCATTGGAAGCACATTTTCAAGGAAGCATTTTTCAAGGCCTGGGACATTTTCAAGCGTGCGCTTGGTACAGTCACGCTGGTATCTGTCGTATTCTATATCCTTTCGTTCAGCAGCGACGGAAACGTAAGCCACAGCCTGCTTTACCGTGTGGGAACATTCATCGAGCCTGTGACAAGATTCTTCGGAATGGGCTGGCAGACCTTTATGGCATTTTTCAGCGGAGCATTTGCTAAGGAGGCTGTTCTCGGAACGCTCAACGCTGTGTTTATGAACGGCAACTCCCTTATGGAGGCAACTTTCTACGCAAAGACCGCTGCGACCGATACCGCACTTTTAGGTACTGCTATGACAAATGCGATCGCACCTGCGGAAGCACTTGCGTTTATGTTTGCAACGACTTTCAACATTCCCTGCCTTATGGCATTATCTACCACCTACAAGGAATCACATTCGCTCAAATGGACGGTAAAGGTAGCGCTTTTCTACTTCTGCAATGCACTTGTGCTGTCCTGCATAATATACCATATAGCAAAAATATTTATGTGATGAGAAGAACTCTTATAATTGAAATAACAGGACCTTGTTGAATAAATGTTTCAAATGTTTTTTGTTTCAGGACTGCCGAGACTATCGGCGGTCCTTTTTTAACTTCTGTGTGTCTGCTTGTATTTATTGAGCGTGATTTGACTTTTTGCGGCTATTGCAGTATAATTATAACAGAGGTGATAAAATGAGTGACAGTAAGTGTAAAAAGAATATCCGCATCGCATTTATCCTGCTTATGTTTTTTACCCTATTCAAGACGATAGTCGTGCTGGCGTCATATTTTGAGCTGCTGGGCGACTTTCCCCGTGAAGCAAGGAGCTTGTTTTACCTTACCCCGGCAGAGGTGCTGCTGCAAAGAGGTCACGGCATCAAGCTGCTTGAAAGGATAGTTTTCGTAATTGATATTCTATCTGCCGTGCTCATGTTCTTTTCTCTGCTGACAGATGAGAAAAAAGCACGCATACGGTTTCTTTTGCTGCCGTTTATCCATACTCTTACATATGTCGTGTATATCCCGGTGGTGCTGACCGGTATCATGTCGCTTGCGACACATATGGCGGTATTACAGGCTGAAATGGCTGCATATATTGCAGGTCTTATGCCGGCGGCGGCACTCATTTTCATTGCAAAGGGCTTTAAAGGGGATTAAGGCAACACCGCACAAAGACCGCCTGAGAGCTTTGCGGCACATCTACTTGCAGATTTTCCGTCATATCACCCAAATTTACCTTGAAATACGTTAGTATTCCTGCGGTAAATTTAGGCAATCTATTGATAAATCTGACTGCGTATCTGTACCGCAATCTTTGTGCGGTGTTGCCTTAATATTTGAAATTTCTCTGAAAAGCTCAAAAAACACTTGATTTTTCTGATAAAGTATTATATAATATTAGTTAGAGTTGTTAAAGCCTTAACAACATGACGTAACCGATTATATCGGAATAATTTATGAGAGGTGTCACAATTATGGCAGGTTTAAACAAAGTAACAGTTGAGGACTTGAATGTCAAGGGCAAGAAGGTGCTCGTAAGAGTTGACTTCAACGTTCCGCTCAAGGACGGCGTTATCACAAACGATAACAGGATCACAGCAGCTCTTCCGACTATCAATAAGCTCGTTGAGAACGGCGCAAAGGTGGTTCTTTGCTCACATCTCGGCAAGCCGAAGAATGGTCCTGAGGCTAAGTTCTCATTAAAGCCGGCAGCTGACAGATTAGCAGAGCTTGTTTCCACAAAGGTAACATTTGCAGCTGACGATACAGTAGTAGGCGACAACGCTAAGAAGGCTGTTGCTGAAATGGCAGACGGCGAGATCGTTGTACTTGAAAACACACGTTTCCGTGGTGCTGACGAAACTAAGAACGGCGAGGGCTTCGCTAAGGAGCTTGCTGATCTCGTAGACGGCGAAGTGTTCGTAATGGACGCTTTCGGTTCTGCTCACAGAGCACACGCTTCCACAGCAGGCGTTACAAAGTTTGTAAAGGAAACAGCAGTGGGTTACCTGATGCAGAAGGAGATAAACTTCTTAGGCAACGCTGTTGAGGATCCGGTAAGACCTTTCGTAGCTATCCTCGGCGGTGCTAAGGTCGCTGACAAGCTCAATGTTATAAACAATCTTATCGAAAAGTGCGATACACTTATCATCGGCGGCGGTATGGCTTATACTTTCTTAAAGGCTCAGGGTCTTGAAGTTGGTTCATCTCTCGTTGACGATACAAAGCTCGACTACTGCAAGGAGATGATCGAAAAGGCTGCTGCAAAGGGCAAGAAGCTCCTTCTCCCTGTTGATACGACTATCGCAAAGGCATTCCCTGATCCGATCGACGCTGAGATCGAGGTATCTGTTGTAGATGCTGACAAGATCCCTGCTGACCAGATGGGTCTTGATATAGGCACAAAGACAGCAGAGCTTTACGCTGACGCTGTAAAGAGTGCAAAGACAGTTGTATGGAACGGTCCTATGGGCGTGTTTGAGAATCCTATCCTTGCAAAGGGTACTATCGCAGTAGCTAAGAGCTTAGCTGAGACAGATGCTACAACTATCATCGGCGGCGGCGACAGCGCAGCAGCAGTTATCCAGCTCGGCTTCTCTGATAAGATGAGCCACATCTCCACAGGCGGCGGCGCTTCACTTGAATACTTAGAGGGTAAAGTGCTTCCGGGTATAGATGTTATAGCAGATAAATGATCAATAATGACCTCGGGGCAGGGCGAGAGCTTTTGCCCCGATGTTTTTTTAAAGAGAAATAAAGAAAATATAGGTGAGATAATTGACTGTTAACAACGCAAAGACTCTTGTAGAGTTCTTCCTGTTTGTAAATATCATATTTGCAGGTATAGTCATATTACCGCTTGTTGCTGTGATGGGCAAAGATGCACTGCCGGTGGCGTTTATAACCGTTGGTATACTTAATATCGTGGTGGTCATCATACTGTTCATCTATGCCTTGTACCTTAAAAAGAAAAACTCAAAGGCTGCAAAGGTCTTTGCCGAAAAAGGCATATGTGATGAATACATAGCCGAATATACAAAAGCCTACGGCGATAAAATGAGCTACTTTCAGAAACTGGCGGTCGCAGACTGCTATGCCTCCCTCGGGCGGTTTGACAGCTGCGAGTATATCCTTGAGAGACTGCCGGGCGAGCTTGCCATGCACGGGCGTGATAAGCTGCTTTTTTATAAAGAGTATATCCTTGTGTATCTCAACACAGGGAGATACAGGCTCGCAGCCGATCTTTTCAATACCTGCCGTGGAGATCTTGATAAGTACTTTGGTAATTCATCACCGCTGCTTGCCTGCTCGTATTATGATGATGCTGCGCTTATTATGGCGGTAATGGGGGATTTCCGGGGCGCTGACGGCTACCGTGCTTATGCACAGGCTGCCGGTATGAAGGATCTTTCGGCTGCCTATGTACAGTATATGATAATGGGTGAGCTGTACTATATAGACGGTAACACCGCAGAGGCGCAGCGCTCGATAGAAGCAGCAAGAACGGCTGTTATCAGCTATGATAAGTATAAATATCCCTGGATGAAAGATCATTATCTGCAAGTGATAAATAAGGGCGCACAGCTTGCAATGAGGATCTACACAGACCTTCACAGCACACAGGTTTGACAGATATTTCAAAGGCGATGCCGTATTTTTGCGGTGTTGCCTTTTGTTTTCTTTTGTGCATATTGTATTATTTAATATTGACATTTTATCGGTTTTATGCTATAATTTTACTATGAGTGATTATGCGTATTTGTAAAAGGAGTTGGCTGTGATGCTTGTTCGGTATAGAAGATTATCTGCGGCTGTAACAGCTGTGGCTGTCGGCTTTATGCTCGGCTCCTGTACGCTGACGGGCTTTACTGTCGAAGGTGCGCTGTCAGCGCCCAAGCTCTCCGCTCAGCAGAGCCAGATCAATAAGGCACTTATAAATTCGGTCGGCGGGAATATAACGCTCAAATACCCCAGAAACGGTGATAACCGCTCGGCATACGTTATTGCGAATGTCGATGATGAGCCTGATAATGAAGCACTCGTTTTCTATGAGTATACATCTCTTATCAACGGTACTGAGGGCATCAGGATAAATCTGCTCGATACCGATGAAAACGGTGAGTGGTATTCTGTCAAGGAGCTTGCAGGGGCAGGCAGTGATGTTGACCGTGTGCTTATCTCGTACGAGGGCAATTCTGATATTGCAAATATAGTGGTCGGCTATCAGAATATCGGTATAAGCGACAAGATGCTCGAGATATACCGCTATAAGGATAATAGCTTTGAGAGGATAGGGCAGAATAATTATTCACTTCTTGAAGCGGCTGATCTTGACGGCGACGGGTACAAGAATTTTGTGACGGTGAATACCGAGGTCGATGACAACGGTTCGCAGAGCGGTTCGAGTGCATCGCTTATACGTCTTAAAAATAACGAGATCAAAAATGAGAATACTATCTCTCTTTGTGACAATATGATTGAATATCTCAAAAGCACAGTCGGGCGTCTTAATGATAATTCTTATGCGATATATGTTGACGGCACGAATTCTAAGGGCGAATTGCAGACAGATGTGCTGTTTTACAGATATGGTGCTTTGCAGGATCCTATCGCACAGCGCCAGTCAAAGCTCGCACCTATGACTACACGTCCGGCAGGGTATTATTGTGCGGATATTGATAAGGACGGCGAGGTCGAGATACCTCATACGAGTGTTCTGAGAGGGTACGATAGTTTGCCTTCCGAAGAAAAACTCTATCGTACCGAGTGGTTGTCATATAAGGATTTTTATACGCTCAGCAGTGAGTATTCAGGCTTCTATTCTGTGTCGGACGGGTATTTCTTCAACTTCCTGCAAAGGTGGGGCAATGACGTCACCGTCAAAAAAGATGCTGTTACAGGAGAGTTCGTTTTCTATAAGTTCGGCGGCGATATCGATGCCGATATGACTGAGCTTATGCGAATAGCGGTAGAGAGCAAGAATGACAGCGGCAAATATATTGATGACGGGTACAGAGTGATAGATTCTGTCGGGCAGATAGATTATCTTTTAAAGCTGCCGACTATCGGAAGAGAAGCGCTCATACCTACATTTGATGAAGTTAAAAACAGTTTTTATATAATATAGACAATGAAACGAAAAACGAAAGGGTGGTTGCAATGAAAAAGGTACTTGTTTGCGAGGACGAGGATTCGATAAGAGAATTTGTCGTTATCAATTTAAAGCGCAGCGGATACGACGTTGTAGACGTCAACTGCGGTGAGGACGCTCTGAGAGTTTTTGAGGAGGGCGGCAATTTTGACGTAGCGCTCCTTGATATTATGATGCCCGGTATAGACGGAATGAAGGTGTGCAAAAAGATAAGAGAGAAAAACACCACGATGGGCATAATAATGCTCTCTGCAAAATCACAGGAAATGGATAAGATCTCATCGCTGATGCTGGGCGCTGATGACTATATCACAAAGCCGTTCTCTATCTCTGAGCTTATAGCAAGAGTTGACGCTGTGTGCAGGAGAGTAGGGATGTCGCACTCAAAGCCCGAGGAGCAGTCGCTCCTCACATCCGGTCCCTTCACGCTCAACTTAAAGAGCAGGACGGTGTATAAAAACGGCAAGCAGATAGACCTGACACAGGTGGAGTATCAGATAATGGAATACTTCTTCAAGAATCAGAATACAGCGCTTGACCGTTCGTCTATCCTTAATCATATCTGGGGAGAGAGCTACTATGGTGATGATAAGATAGTCGATGTAAATATAAGAAGAATAAGAATGAAGATAGAAGACGAGCCTTCAAGCCCTAAGTATATCCTGACAATATGGGGCTTCGGCTACAAATGGAGCGCACAGAACTGAGGCTGAGCTGATTGGGTAGGTTAAAATTCGGCAGGCGCAGCATAACCTCACACTGGCTGGTAAACGGTGTGGGCGTTATCATCGCTGTGCTGCTTGTTATTGCGGTACTGCTCATTCTTTCTATCAGGAGCTACTATTACAGCTCAGTGCGGCAGTATCTTAATTCTAAAATGAACGTCATAACCGGCAGTATTATTAATGAGAGCGATCAGGCAGTTAATTATAACAGCGAGATACGTTCGCTCGTAGCCGGGTATGATGATAAGGATAAAATAGAGCTTATGGCGATAAAGCAGACGGGCGAGGTGGATATAACCTCGTCGGGCTTCAAGCCGACAGAGCGTGAATTTGCGGATTATGAGACCGCAAAGACTTCCTCAAACGGCAGCGGCTATGAGGTCTACCGTACATCTACCGGTGAAAAGGTGCTTGCGCTTACGAATGTTTTCTCGGTCAAGGGGTGTGAGTATGACGCTCTGCGAATGATAGTGTCGCTGCATGAGGTCGATTCAAAGGTCATCAGCTTTGCTGTGATAATATCGCTTATATGCGTGGCGATAATACTGATAGTGTTCTTCTCGGGTATGTTCTTTGTAAAGAGTATAGTTCACCCGGTCATCGCTATCGGTGATGTAACAAGACAGTACGCAAAGGGCGACTTTTCAAAGCGTCTTGAAAAGCAGACCAACGACGAGCTGGGCGACCTTTGTGACTCTATCAACTATATGGCTGAGGAGCTGTCAAATACCGAGGCTATGAAGAATGAATTCATTTCATCGGTGTCGCACGAGCTGAGAACGCCGCTTACAGCTATCAAGGGCTGGAGCGAAACTATGATGAGCATTGACGACAGGGAAACGTTTGTAAAGGGTATGAGGGTCATATCCTCCGAAACAGAGCGCCTTTCCCAGATGGTCGAGGAGCTGCTCGACTTCTCACGGATACAGGACGGACGGCTTTATCTGCAAAAGGCAAAAATGGATATACTTGCAGAGCTTGGCGAAACTGTCCTTATCTACCAGGAGAGGGCAAAGACGCTCGGTATCACGCTCAATTACTATGAGCCTGAGATGCTGCCGTTCATATTCGGTGACAGAAACAGGCTAAGGCAGGTATTTATAAATATCGTCGATAACGCTATTAAATACTCCGATAAGGGCGATACAGTGTCGGTCGAGGCGTATCAGGAAAACGGCAACATAGTGATTTCGGTGTCTGATACGGGCATTGGTATAAGCAAAGAGGATCTGCCGAAGGTAAAGCAGAAATTCTTCAAATCAAATCAGACAAGGCGTGGCTCGGGCATAGGTCTTGCTGTTGCCGATGAGATAATAAGTATGCACGGCGGTACACTGAGTATCAGGAGCGAGGAAAATGTCGGTACTACGGTCGTTATGGAGCTGCCGTACATCGACGAGGGCAGGAGCAATGATAACAGCAGCAATGTAAATGTAGAGATCATTTCAACAGATAAAGAACAATAGAGAGGATATTAAATGAGTAAAAGCAACCCGAATGAGAAATTCAAGGCTAAGACGGGCGGTCAGGCGGTCATTGAGGGCGTCATGATGAGGGGCGTTGAGAAAGAAGCAATGGCTTGCAGACTGCCAAACGGCGAGATAGACCTTGAAGTGTGGGATCTTAAATATAAAGCAGGTCAGCTGCCGTGGTTCAGAAAAGTACCGTTTTTAAGAGGTATCTTCAATTTTGCAGACAGCCTTATAGACGGCTATAAGTGTCTTTCAAAGTCCGCTGATAAGCAGATGCAGGACGATGATGAGGAGGAGCTTACAAAATTCGAGCAGTGGCTGACTGATAAGCTCGGTGATAAGCTGATGCCGATAATATCGGGTGTTTCGCTGGTGTTTGGCTTTGCACTTGCGATAGTGCTGTTTATGTTATTCCCGTCATTTATATCAAAGCTGATAGATAAGCATATAATATCGCTTTCGGCGTTTGCTAAAAACTGTATAGAGGGCGTTTTGAAAATAGCTATATTCATAGGCTATACAAAGCTCACCTCACTTATGAGCGATATAGCGACTACCTACCGCTATCACGGCGCAGAGCATAAGACTATCGCCTGCTATGAGAGCGGTGAGGAGCTTAGTGTTGAGAATGTAAAACGCCAGATACGCTTCCACCCGAGGTGCGGGACGAGCTTTATATTTTTGGTGCTTTTTATAAGTATATTCGTGTTCACGGTCGTGGGCGTGCCGTGGGATAATATCTTTATCCGTATGATTTTCAAGCTGGCACTCCTGCCGGTCATAGTCGGTATCGCATACGAGCTAATAAGGCTTGCTGGCAGACATGATAATGCTGCCACAAGGATCATCTCCGCCCCCGGTCTGTGGGTGCAGAGGATAACGACAAGCGAGCCTGATGACGGTCAGATAGAATGTGCGATAGCGGCACTGAAAGCCGTTATCCCCGATGACAGCGAGGCCGACAGATGGTGACGGTAAGAAAGCTGTTTGAGTCAGCGGTAAGAGAGCTTGAAGCTGTCGGCAATGATAACGCTGCGTATGATGCGTCTGAGCTTTTTGAAGCAGCATTTTCAGAAAAGTATAATATATGTGAAAAAGACGTTACTGCCGATGAAAAGTCGGCAGCTGCTTTTGATGGATATATAAAAAAACGTGCAGGCGGATATCCCTTGCAGTATATTTTAGGCGAGTGGGAGTTTTACGGTATCCCTGTAAAGGTAGGCGAGGGCGTACTTATCCCAAGGCAGGATACAGAAACGCTTATTGATGTGGCAATAAAAAAACACAGGAATAAACGACCTGTCGTAGTAGACCTGTGTTCCGGTACAGGCTGTATCGCACTTGCACTTGAAAAGGAGCTTGATGCAAGCCAAGTATATGCAGTCGAGAAGTCGCAGAAAGCGGCTGAGTATTTAAGACAGAATATAGCTCTTAATGATTCGGCTGTTAATATCATCATAGGCGACTGCCTTGATAAGCAGTTAATAGACAGCCTGCCGCTTGCAGATGTGCTATCATGCAATCCGCCGTATCTGACGGCAGATGATATGGTCTCTCTCCAGACGGAGGTCACACACGAACCGCCCGAAGCGCTTTTCGGCGGCGATGACGGGCTTGATTTTTACAGGGATATAGCAAGAGCATATAAATTCCGCCTTAATGACGGCGGTATGATAATATTTGAGGTGGGATCAAATCAGGCGCAGGAGGTCATGGAGATACTCATACAGGCAGGCTTTGAGGACGTAAGAGCTCATGAAGATATGTGCGGCATCAAACGTGCTGTCGTCGGCTTTTACAGAGAAAAGACCCATGTGAAGCTCTACTGACAAAAATATATTTACTGTCCAAAAAATGTTACACACTATTTTGAGATATATGCTATAATGGATATAGACAAGAGAAAGGAAAACGCCCCTACTCTTTTCAATACAGTACAAAGGAGAATAATGATATGGCGATCGACAAGAAGAAAAAGGAAAAAGAAAAGGTAGTAAAGATAACCGATGAAGCAGAGAAGAAGAAGGCTCTTGAAACTGCAATATCGGCGATAGAAAAGCAGTTCGGCAAGGGTGCGATAATGCGTCTTGGCGAGGATAAGGCTATGGACGTTGATGCTATCTCAACAGGCTCTATGACGCTTGATATGGCACTTGGCATAGGCGGTGTCCCGAGAGGAAGGATAGTCGAGATCTACGGACCTGAATCCTCCGGTAAGACAACAGTTGCTCTGCACGTTGTTGCAGAGGCGCAGAAGCTCGGCGGAAATGTAGCGTTCATAGATGTAGAGCACGCCCTTGACCCGGTCTATGCAAGAAAGCTCGGTGTCAATATCGACGATATGCTCGTTTCTCAGCCTGACAGCGGCGAGGACGCACTTTCTATCGCAGAGTATCTTGCACGTTCAGGTGCAGTTGATGTAATAGTTCTCGACTCGGTGGCAGCTATGGTAACAAAGGCTGAGATAGACGGCGAAATGGGTGATACACACGTCGGACAGCTTGCAAGACTTATGAGCCAGGCTATGAGAAAGCTCACATCTGTCATAAGCAAGTCAAATTGCGTGGCGATTTTTATAAACCAGATAAGAGAAAAGATAGGTGTGATGTACGGCAACCCTGAAACTACCCCGGGCGGCAGGGCGCTCAAATTCTACGCATCTGTCCGTATAGAAGTAAGACGTGGCGAGCAGATAAAGGACGGCTCTGAGGTCATAGGCAACCGTACACGCTGCAAGGTGGTCAAGAATAAGGTCGCACCGCCATTCAAGGAAGCGGAATTCGATCTGCTCTACGGCAAGGGCGTTTCAAAGGTCGGCGAGATACTTGATGCAGGCGTTGAGCTGGGCATCGTCAAGAAGGGCGGAGCATGGTTCTCGTACGGTGATACCAAGCTCGGACAGGGCAGAGAGAACTCAAAGGACTTCCTGCTTGATAATCCTGACATTATGAACGAGATACTTGAAAAGATCAAGGAAAAGTCAAGCGATACTGATGACTTTGTACCGCCTTCCGACAACAAGAAAACAGAGCTTGAAAGCCGTGCCGAGGCTGCCGCTGCAAAGAGCACAGCACCCGATAAGCCTAAGGCTGCAAAGATGGACGTTACAGTTTCAGCTGATGATGATTTTGAGGAGTTTTCTCCTGTTGAATAAGTATATAAGGGTGGGGGCGAGCCTCCGCCCTTTCTTTAAAGAGAGGGATATATCATGCCGGTAATAACAGACATTTCCGAGTATAAGGGCAGCACCGTCAGAGTTGATCTTGATGAGGGAGAGCCGCTTTTTATAAACAGGGAGATAGCGTATTCCTATAATTTGTCAAAGGGTATGAAACTGCCTGATGCTGCAATAGAGCAGATCATGCACGATAATACATTCCGTAAGGCAAGAGAGCGTGGGCTGTATCTTATGGATTTTGCAGATAACACCTACGTCGGACTTTTCAAAAAGCTCAGAAAGACCTATGATGAGGATATATGCTATGAGGTCTGCGATAAGCTCGCAGAGATAGGCGTTATCAACGACAGACGCTTTGCTGCGAATATGGCAAGAAGGCTCATCGAAGTAAAGCTCATGGGCAGATACAGAGCAGTGCAGGAAATGCGTCAGAAGGGGCTTTCAAAAAGCGTGATAGAAGAATCACTCGAGCCTTACGAGGACGGTGTGCGTGAGCGGCTCAAAGAGCTTGTCGAAAAGAAATACCTGAGTAAACTTGACTATGAAAACAGAAATCAGAAAGTCACCGCTGCACTTGCAAGATACGGCTATGGCTTTGATGATATAAAGGCGGTACTCAGGGAGATAGAGGAGGAGTACAGGGAGCAATGATCTATCCCTTTGCTGCGTGTTTTTACTTTCTGCATAATAAACAGCACTGTGATGTCATCAGACTTTTCATAGTGCTGTATTCTTTTCACCTTTTGGCGTGTAATCTGCTTTCGGTGTACGGATAGTGTACATACTCTATCCCGTGCAGTATAACAAAAACACCCGACCTCACGCAAACAACGTAAGATCAGGCTTTTTCTCTGGAGCTACTAACCGGATTTGAACCGGTGACCTCGTCATTACCAATGACGTGCTCTACCTACTGAGCCATAGTAGCGACTTATTACAGTAATTAATTATACACTATTTTTGCTGCTTTGTCAAGTGATTTTTTAAAAAAATAAAGGTTACAATTTGGTTAAATCCACTTTACAAATGACAAGACTTTGTGGTATAATAATATTTGATTGTGAAAAAATAACCGGAAAATAAAGGAAAGAGGCATATATGGCAAAGAAAAAATATACTGATGAAGACATTACCCTTTTAAAGGGTGCTGACAGAGTAAGAAAACGTCCTGCTGTTATATTCGGCTCTGACGGTATCGAGGGCTGTAAGCATTCGGTTTTCGAGATACTTTCAAACTCTATCGACGAGGCTCGTGAGGGACACGGTAATAAGATAGTTCTTACTGTCTTTAACGACGGCTCTATCGAGATAGAGGATTTCGGACGTGGCTGCCCGGTGGATTATAATACCGCCGAAAAACGCTATAACTGGGAGCTTGTTTACTGCGAGCTTTATGCAGGCGGTAAGTTTGACAATAACTCCGGCGACAACTATGAGTATTCGCTCGGTCTTAATGGTCTGGGCGCCTGTGCTACACAGTATGCGTCCAAATTTATGGACGTAACAGTTTACCGTGACGGATCAAAGTATTCGCTTCATTTTGAAAAGGGCGAAAATATCGGTGGTCTTACCAAGGAGGAATATAAGGGTAAGCGTACAGGCACTATAACACGCTGGCTGCCCGATCTTGATGTGTTTACCGATACAAATATCGAGCCTGAGTATTTTGAGGACGTACTCAAAAAGCAGGCTGTCGTGAATCCTAATGTTCAGTTTGTCTTAAAGCTACAGCGTGAGAATAACTCATTTGAGGAAAAGACATACTTCTATGAAAACGGCATAAAGGATTATGTAAGTGAGATAGCAGGGGAGAATACACTCTCGTCAGTTCAGTTCTTTACAGGCGACAGAAAGGGTAAGGACAGAGAGGATAAGGAAGAATACAAGGTAAGGCTCAATGTTGCATTTGCTTTTTCAAATCAGGTGGCACTTACCGAGTATTTCCATAACTCGAGCTTCCTCGAGCATGGCGGCTCTCCCGAGGACGCAGTCAAGCTCGCTTTCACAGGGCAGATAAGCAACTATATAAAGGAGCAGGGCAAGTACCTCAAAAATGAAAAGGCAATAAAGTTTGAAGACGTGTCCGATTCGCTCGTGCTTGTGTCAAGCTCATTCTCGACCGTTACCAGCTACGCCAACCAGACTAAAAAGGCTATCACAAATAAATTCATAAAAGAGTGCATGACCGAGTTTTTAAAGCATAACTTAGAGGTGTACTTTATCGAGAACCCCGACGAGGCAAACCGTATTGCCGAACAGGCACTTATCAATAAGCGCTCCCGTGAGAAGGCTGAAAAGTCAAGGATAGATATTAAGAAAAATCTGCAGGGCAAGATAGACCTTGCAAATCAGGTGGCGAAGTTCGTTGACTGCCGCTCAAAGGATCTTGCAAAGCGTGAGCTTTATATAGTGGAGGGCGACTCGGCTCTCGGCTCTGTAAAAATGGCAAGAGATGCAGATTTCCAGGCGGTCATGCCTGTAAGGGGCAAGATACTCAACTGCCTCAAAGCAGATCTTGACAGGATATTCAAGTC
Organism: Ruminococcus sp.; assembly: GCA_017470535.1. GTDB lineage: Bacteria > Bacillota > Clostridia > Oscillospirales > Ruminococcaceae > NK3A76. Next base: position 51,732 of record JAFUYP010000011.1, read on the forward strand.
AGAGATAATCACAGACCTTATAAGAGTTCTCGGGTGCGGCGTTGATGTAAAGACCAGCAAAAACAAGGACCTATCGCTTTTCAATATCGACAATCTCAGGTGGAATAAAATAATTATCTGTACCGATGCCGACTACGACGGCTTCCAGATAAGGACACTTATTCTTGCGATGCTTTACAGACTCACTCCACGCCTTATAGATGAGGGCTATGTCTATATCGCAGAGACACCTCTGTTTGAGATCACTGCAAAGGACGGCAAAAAGGAGAAGAAATACTTCGCCTACGATGAGCCGGAGCGCAATGATATCCTCAAAAAGATAGGGGATAAAAAGTATACTATCCAGCGTTCAAAAGGTCTTGGTGAGAACGAGCCTGATATGATGGCGCTCACTACGATGAACCCCGATACAAGAAGGCTTATAAAAGTCGAGCCTACCGATGCCGAGATGACAGAGTGGATGTTCAATATCCTGCTTGGCGATGATCTTCAGGGAAGAAAGGAGTTTATCACCAACAACGGTGCCGATTATCTTGATATGGCGGATATAAGCTGATACTGCGGGGGAATGGTATGCAGAATATATTATTTATAGCATTCTATGGGTTCTTTTTTTGTGGAGTGCCGATATTGCTTACCGTGTATAATATACTTATCTTTTCAAAAAAAATAAGCCGGGGAAAGTATTTTCCCAAAAAGGGAAAGCTGTTTGATCTTGCGACTATAATATACGGCATTGTGCTGCTTTATGGGTGGATAGCAGTTTTTTGCGGCGAAAAGGAATGGTATAAGCCTGTTATACTCGGCGGAGGTAATCCTTCTAATCATACCCCCATATCCGATGCTTACTCGGCTATGTTCTATCTGCCTGTGATCGTGGGCGGCGTTTTTCTGCTTATGATGCTTTATGGCAAAAAGAAAAGACCCCCGCTTATTACTGTTATTATGATAACGGTAATTATGATCGCAAATTTTGATCTGTTTATGCTTGTGGTGCAGCTTTCATATCCGAAGCATACCCATGCGGCTTACTATATTCCGCCGCTTGTATATGCGCTCAATTACCTGCTTGTCACAGTAAGGGCGATGCGTAAGGAAATATCCTCGCAGCTTGAATATCTTTCTTATAATAAAGAAAATGGCTCGGGGCTTTCGCATAAGCTTTATAAAATACTTGATAAGTCATATAAATGGGTGTTAGCAGGCTTTATCCTCCTGCTGCCGGCAGCAGCCATATTCACCATAGTGTTTGTACTCGCCGGCGAGGGTGCAGACGGTGTTATAAAGGAATTTACCGAAACAGCCGACTGGACGTTTTCAACCAAAACACCTCCGCCGCCTGAGTATTATAAAGGTCATTATCTCTGTACAGTCGCCGCAGGCGGTCACAGAAGAATAGTCAAGCCCACACGCTTTGGCGTAAGACGCGGCGAGCGGATAATAGTCAACCGCCAGCTTTGTATAGCCAACGCCTTTGAAGAGCTGATAAAGGATAAGACACCACGCTTTCATAAAGCTGTAAGGAGCTTTTATGATAAGCGCGGCTATCCGGTCAGCAAAAAGATAACTACAAAAACAAGAGCAGATATAGTGTATCTGCTTATGAAGCCGCTTGAATGGCTTTTTCTGCTGACTCTTTATATGTTTGATACATATCCCGAGCGCAGGATAGCTTTGCAGTATACAGGAAGAACACTCAGTAATATATAAAAGGAAATGATAAAATGCCAAGAAAAAAGAAAACACAAGAGCCTAAGCGCCCTGTAAGCAATATAGATGCCTATATCGCAGGTGCAGGTCAGGTCGTAGATGAGCCTATAACCCAGACGCTTGAAAAGAACTATATGCCATATGCTATGAGCGTAATAGTTTCCCGTGCATTCCCGGAGATAGACGGCTTTAAGCCCTCGCACAGAAAGCTGCTTTATACCATGTATAAAATGGGGCTTATCACCGGCGGACTTACAAAGAGTGCAAATATCGTCGGGCAGACCATGCGTCTAAACCCTCACGGTGATGCGGCGATATATGACACCATGGTAAGACTTGCAAGGGGCAATGAAGCGCTTTTGCACCCTTATGTTATGAGCAAGGGCAACTTTGGTAAGGCGTATTCTGCGAATATGGCCTGCGCCGCTCCGAGATATACGGAGGCAAAGCTCGAGCCTATCTGTAACGAGCTTTTCCGTGATATTGATAAAGACACCGTTGACTTTGTTCCTAACTACGATAATACTATGCAGGAGCCGCTTTTGCTGCCTGCGACATTCCCGTCGATACTTGTAAATGCAAACGTCGGTATCGGTGTTTCTATGGCGTCGGCTATCTGCCCGTTTAATTTAAAGGAAGTATGCGAAGCCGCTATCGCTCTTATGAGGGATAAGGATACCGACCTGCTCGAGATCATCAAGGGCCCCGACTTCCCCGGCGGTGCATTTATGCTCTATGACCAGGAGGAGCTTGATAAGGTGTTCCGCACAGGAAGAGGTTCGATAAAGCTCCGTGCAAAGTACGAGTATGTCAAGGACGGCAATCTTATAGAGATAACCGAGATACCTGCGACCACAACGATAGAGGCTATAATAGAGAAGATAACCTCGCTTGTAAAGGCAGGTAAGATAAGAGAGATACAGTATGTCAGAGATGAAACAGATATCACAGGTCTTAAAATAGCTATCGACTTAAAGCGTGGCACAGACCCCGATAAGCTGATGAACAAGCTCTATAAGCTCACACCATTGCAGGACGCATATCCGTGCAACTTTAATGTTCTTGTACACGGCTACCCGAAGGTAATGGGCGTGTATGAGATACTCAATGAATGGATAGACTTCCGTACCGACTGCGTCAAGCGCCGTACTGCGTTTGATATTGAGCGCAAGAAGGAAAGACTGCACCTCTTGAAAGGTCTTGGCAAGATACTGCTTGATATTGATAAGGCGATAAAGATAATCAGAGAGACCGAGGAGGAAAGCGAAGTCGTTGCAAACCTTATGGTAGGTTTCTCTATCGACGAGATACAGGCGGAGTATGTAGCCGAGATAAAGCTAAGACATCTCAACCGTGAGTATATCCTTAAAAAGACCGCCGAAACAGACGACCTTGAAAAAGAGATAGACGAGCTTGAAGATATATTAGGCAGTGACCGCAAGATAAGAAAGCTGATAAAGGGCGAGCTTGAAGATGTCATCAAGAAATACGGTCAGGAGAGAAAGACACAGTTCTATTACGCATCAGATGTCGTAGAGGTCGAAGACGAGGACGAAACGCCCGATTACCAGTGTACATTCTTCCTGTCACAGAGCGGATACTTCAAAAAGATAACCCCCCAGTCGCTTAGAATGTCAGGCGAGCAGAAATGCAAAGAGGGCGACCTTATCAGCCAGACGATAGAAGCGTCCAATAAGACTGAGATACTTTTCTTTGCGGATAATGCTACTGTTTATAAAACCCGTGGCTCTGACTTTTCCGATACAAAGGCGAGTGCGCTCGGTGACTACGTTCCTGCAAAGCTGAGCTTTGACGAGGGCGCAAACGTGTTCAAAATGGTAACTACGACCGACTATTCGGGTTATGTGATATTTGTCTTTGAAAACGGTAAGTGCGCAAAAGTTCCCATGTCGGCATACGCTACCAAGACCAACCGCAAAAAGCTCGCAAACGCATACAGCTCTAAGGCAAAGCTCGTTGATATTTTCTTTGTCGAGGAGAATGCAATTTTGATGCTGCGTTCATCAAACGGCAGAATGATAATATTCGACACAGCACTGCTGCTGCCGAAGGCAGCAAGAGATACGCAGGGCGTTCAGGCTATGACGCTAAAAGCTAAGTCTACCCTTGAAAAAGCATTCATGATCACAGATGAGCAGGCGCAGGAGCTTGCAAAGTATAAGGCTAAGAATATCCCGGCGGCAGGCAGCTTTGCCAAGGATGTCGAAGACCCCGACCAGCTGCATTTTTAGTCCTTGACAACTTCAGGGAATAATGCTATACTGTTTTTAACGGAATATTAATATTTAAGGAGTGTTTTAAATGGTAAAGAAGCTTATTTCATCGGCACTGGCGCTGAGCCTTGTGCTCGGTACAGCGGCTGTATTGCCGGAAATGACGTTCACAAGCGATAATATGATAACTGCAAGTGCAGCAGGTGCTCTGTCAGGTGCAGTTGATGATACTATCAACTGGTCGTATGACGGAAAGGGCAAGCTGACGCTTTCGGGGACGGGCTTTATTAATGAGATCGGCGAAGACTGCAAGCTGTTTGATAAAGTAAAAGCTGAGGATATAACAGAGCTTGTTATCTCCGAAGGAATTGAAGGTATAGGATATAAGGACTTATTTGACACGCTTGTAAATGTCAGCAAGATCACAGTTGCAGATTCAATTACAGATATGTGTGCAAATCCTTTTTCCAATACGAAGTGGTATAAGAATGCTTTGAAGAAAAACGATCTTGTCATCCTTAACGGTATCCTTATAGACGGCAGCAATGCCAAGGGCGATGTTGTTATCCCTGACGGTGTAAAAATGATTTGCGATGACGCATTTGTTGCCGATATTGACGGTCTTGGTTCTGATCTGGATAATAATAAGGATGGAAAATGGATAAGCAGCCGTACTTATGTTTATTACAATAAAAACATAAAAAGCGTAAAGCTGCCTGAATCCTTAAAGATAATCGGCAACAGAGCTTTTGCAGGCTGTGTGGGTCTTAAAAAGATCAGCTTTCCCGACAGCTTAGAGAGAATAGGCGAGTGTGCTTTCGCCGCAACAAAGCTGCTTGACGGCAAAGAAAAAATCCAGTATATAGATAACTGGCTGATAAAGGTAGATACCGAGGAGTCAAGCTCAAATGATTATGTGATAGAAAACGCAAATAAAGTACATGACCTGAAGATCAAGGATGGTACAGTAGGTATTGCTGATTATGCAGCAGGGCTGTCAAATGACTATTTCAGCCCCACCAGCCGCTGGACAACAGTGCTTGAATCTGTAACTATCCCCGGATCTGTAAGATATATAGGCGAATATGCCTTTAACCGCAGCCAGGATCTTAAAAGCATAACTATCCCGAAGGGCGTTGTTAAAATAGGCGACGGTGCTTTTGAATACTGCACATCTCTTAAAAAAATAACGATACCCTCAAGTGTAAAAGAAATAGGATACTGGGCGTTTTATAATTGTTCATCGCTTAAAACAGTAAAACTTAACGAAGGTCTTGAAACGATAGAGGGTGCAGCATTCGTGTATAATGATGCGCTTACTTCTATTACTGTTCCTGCAAGCGTTAAGAAGATAGGCGGTTACGCATTAGGACTCAGGACAGATAAAACCGGTGAATCCACATCAACTGACGGATTTACTATTATCTGCTACTCAGGTACAGCCGCTCATAAATATGCAAAGGCTAATAAGATAAGCTATAAGCTCATAGAGCGAACTTCTGTAAAGAACGCAAAAGTAACACTCAGCAAGACTTCATATGTATACTCGGGCAAGGCTAAAAAGCCGGGCATTACCGTCAAAGTCGGCAAAACTAAGCTGACAAAGGGCATCGACTATACAGTAACATACAAGAAAAACAAAGCGGTCGGCAAAGCTACCGTTACTATCAAGGGCAAGGGCGCATATACAGGCACTGTCAGCAAGACATTCAAGATAAACCCGAAGAAAACTTCTGTCAAGAAAGCGACCTCGCCAAAGACCGGGCAGCTTAAAGTTACATATAAGAAGGTAAAGGGCGTAACAGGCTATCAGGTCACATGTTCGACCTCAAAGAAGTTTACAAAGAAGACCACAAAGACCGTAACAGTCAAGGGCAAAGCCAAGACTTCAAAGGTAATAAAGAAATTAAAGTCAGGCAAGAAGTACTATGTAAAGGTACGCTCCTATAAGACAGTAAGCGGCAAGAAGTATTACAGCAGCTATACCGCTGTAAAGACCGTCAAGGTAAAATAAGTGATAAGAGTCGTCCGCCGGGCGGCTCTTTTTGATAAAATATAATTGACATTCCCTACAAATTATGCTATTATAATTATAATGGTAAAAGCATACTTTTTGGAAATGGGGGTATGGGTATGAACTGTCCTAAATGTCATAAGCCGGTAGGGGATAATGATAACGTCTGCCCCAACTGCGGACTTGTTTTAAAAGAGGACGAACCGAAGGCAAAAAAGAGCCTGTTCTCTTCTAAAAGCAAAAAGAAAGAGGGCAATAAGAAAGACAGTCCTAAAAAGGAAAAGACAGAGCTGTCATTCCTTAAAAAGCCGCAGAAGGGCGAGCTTGGAAGCAGTATGATAAAGCCGTCAAAGCCTGCTGCTGAAAAGATACGTTTTATAGCTATCGTGGCGGCGGCAGTGCTTATAGTTCTGGTCGTCATAATAGTGGTCATCAAGGTGTCGTCCACGACCGGTGAAAAGACTGCCGAAAGCATTGCGGAGTATATGAATAAGCCGCTGACCACAGCGCAGGACAAGCTGGGGATACATTTAAAGGACGAGTCGGGATTTGACGGTGTCAACTATTCGATGAGCTTTAATTATATCTACGAGTCGGAGGACGATGTCGAGGTCGATGAGGTCAGGTATCCCGAGTGGGCAGTCACGGTCGATGTCGATGAGGACGATGATATAATAGGTGTAACGTATACTGACTTTACAGTGCTGAAAAAGAACTATAAGGGCATAAAGACCGATAACAAGATAGATATAGGCAAGTACGAGTCCGGCACAAAGCTGCGAGATATACTCAAAGACCTTGACCTTGACCCGTATAGTATCAATACGACAATAATCGGTAAGACATATGTGTTCAAGTATTACTATATAGCCGATAACGGCGACGCTAAGCGAGTGATAATAACCGCACATTTTGACAGCGAGGACAAGCTCGACTATATGACATCTTCCGATGTTTACCCGACGGATATGTAATTAAGATATAAGCGCTCACAGTATGATGTGGGCGCTTTTGTGTTGGCATAATTTACATTATGTTCATAGAATATCTCATATATATATATATATATGCTATAATTGTTAAAGATTTAGCTAAAATCTAATACAATTTCAAAACGGAGGTAGTAATATGTTAAAAAAGGTTTTTTCCGCAGCGTTGTCCGCAGTGCTGGCTTTTGGCATGGCGGCGTCCTTGCCGGAGAGCGAAACAGTTCATGCAGAAGATGAACTCTCGAAAACTGACCTGAGCTTTCATGCAGGGCTATTCTTTCAGACATCAGACTGGATAGGCAGGAATGAACTCGACAGCGGCGAGGGTTATGGCATTTTCCCGTCAAAATCAGTATATATTCATGGGAACCAAAACATTGATACTGATGTTGATTTTACAGATGTCTATGTAGACGGACCCGGACATTATAGCATATCCATGAATCAGGTCTCAGGTATCGTAGACATTAGTACGGATACAGAAGAAGACATGACCGGCAGAGAATGGTCTTTATGCGGTAATGACGATTATACCGGTGAGCCCAGAACTTTCACAATGATCGGCATTGCTACCGATCTGGAAGACTGTACATTTGATGAAGACTGGGATGCCGGCAGTTATACGATCTATTATAATGACAAACCACTTGTTTTTAAAAATGTAAAGCTGACGATAGGGGATAAGGAGTATAATTCCTATAAGACAGTGTATCATCAATACAATTGGCCTGATGAGTCTCCGATCATGAATATTTCATTGGTCAACACTTACTCAAGCACAAGAGAAATGTATGCAATTGATGACCCTGCCATGCCGTCACCCGGTGACAAGATAACTATTGATTTTGATATTGAGTATGATGCTCACACTCATAATTATGTATCATCGGTAGCGACTGAACCTACCTGCACAAAACCTGGCGTAATGGAGTACAACTGCGAATGCGGTGCCGGCTACACAGAAACAATTCCTGCAACAGGTCACAGCTACAAGTCAGAAGTTATAGCTCCTACTTGCACAGAAAATGGCTATACACTCCATACCTGCACGGTATGCGGTGACAGCTACAAGGATAATGAAACCGAAGCAACAGGTCACAGTTACAAGTCAGAAGTCATAGCTCCTACTTGCACAGAAAATGGCTACACACTCCATACCTGCACGGTATGCGGTGACAGCTACAAGGATTCTGAAACAAAGGCAAAGGGTCACACCTACACCTCCAAAATCACAAAAGCAGCCACCTGCAAAGAAGACGGCGTAAAGACATACACCTGCTCATGCGGTGACACCTACACCGAAACTATCGCTAAGACCGCTCACAAATACACAACAAAAGTCGTCGCCCCCACCTACACCGCACAGGGCTACACCCTCCACACCTGCTCAGTCTGCGGCACAAGCTACAAGGACAACTACAAGGCTAAACTGACAAGAACAAGTATCGCAAAAGCAGCCGTAACAGGCATATCCAATAAAGTCTACACCGGCAAGTCTATCGCTCCTGCTCCGGTAGTCAAGCTCGGCACAAAGACCCTCAAAAAAGGCACTGACTACACCGTAACTTACAAGAACAATAAGAACGTCGGCAAGGCAACAGTCACTATCACCGGCAAGGGTGCATACACAGGCAAGATAACAAAGACTTTCAAGATAAACCCCAAGGCTACGAGCATAACCAAGCTCACCAGCCCCAAGAAAAAGCAGCTCAAAGCTACATTCAAGAAAGTTTCAGGCGTGACCGGCTATCAGGTCGTTTACTCGACTTCTAAAAAGTTTACCAAAGCGACCACAAAGACTGCAACAGTGAAAACCACAAGCAAAACAGTCAAGTCGCTCAAAAAGGGCAAGACCTATTACGTTAAAGTTCGTACATTCAAGACCGTTGGCGGCGTTAAGTATTACGGCGCATATTCTGCG
>JAFUYP010000078.1 GCA_017470535.1 Ruminococcus sp.
AGGCAACACCGCACGACCACCGGCTCACGCCTTTGTGTGCCATCTGCTTGCCGGATTTCCGTCATAATACCCAATTTTACCTTGTCTTACGCCAGTAAAACTGCGGCAAAAATGGGCATTCTGACGAAAATCCGGACGGCACATCTGACACACAATGGTCGTGCGGTGTTGCCATAACATAATAAAGTCAATCCTCACAATCAGCTTTCAATCGTTTATACAAGCGCAGAAGTTTTTTTCTGTCATGCGACCATGGATCTTTTTCTTTAGTCATCTCTATAGCTGTTTTAAGCTCATTGAGGGCTTTTTCGTTTTCGCCGAGCGCATACATAAGCAATGCTTTGGTGTAGCTTACTTCTGCAAGCTGGTCTTTATCCGTACTCTCGGATATCTCATTTATTTCATCCACAGCCTGCTGATAAAAGCCATGTGCAATATAAATCTTTGCAAGGCGAACCTGCTTTTTATAAAGCGGTGTATTATCAACACCATGCTCTATCTGCTTATCTATTGAAAAGCGCATCTTGTCAATCGCCTTTTCAGGATAACCTGCCATAGAGTACACATAAGCATTATCACTCAGGTCTTCGAGATAATAGGGATCACTTCCGTCATCGCCGTAAAGTTTCTTTGAAACTTCCATACACTGCTCTGACATTTCGATAGCCTCTTCAGACTGACCTACACGAGCAAGTGACAATGACATAATGCCAAAGATAAGTTCAAGGTCATATGGATTATTATTCACAAAAGAATTATACACACTTGCAAATTCATTATATAGATCTATAACACCATTATAGCTTTCTATCTGATAATCATATACCATTCGCATTGCAAGGGCATACATTATAACCGAATAATCGGGATCCTCGCTGCTTTTTGCAGTTTCCATAACACTGCTTATTATACTCAGTGCCTGTGAGTGCTGCCCTATATCATTGTATGCATTGCTGAGTGCTATCTGTCTATCAAGAGTTGACGGGTGGTCTTTACCATACAGTTCACAGCTCATTTCATACAGCTTTGTACGCAGTTCAAGGTGCTTATCATACTCGCGCGTCTGTGAATAAACATATGCAAGTATTCCAAGTGCCGCCAGAGTCTGGTCGCTGCTTGTACCTATATTCTTTTCAAACCACTCAGCACTTTCAAGTGCCAACTCTCTTCCCTTTTTAAGATCGCCCGATTCAGCGTATGCACTTGCAAGGTTAGCCATTGACATTCTTGTATTGTTATGCTCTTCACCAAACACTCTTTTGGATACTTCAACCAGCTTTTCTTTTATCAAAAGTGCTTCCTTTCTTTTACCGCTGACAGAATAGACCGTCGAAAGGTCATTTAGCACACTCAGCAGATCTCTGCTGTCTTTTTCGCCGTATGTATTTATACACGCATCATATGCAAGTGACAGATACTCTTCCGCCTTATCATAAACTTTTGTATCAAGATATACCCGGCCGATATTCTGAAATATACGAATAAAGTGATAATGATCAAGACTTTTACCCTCTGATGCAAGTTCAAGCTGATATGAAAATATATTAAGTGCGTCATTGAACTTACCGGCAGTATAATAGCTAAGCCCGATCTCTCCAAGTGCAAATATAGTATGTACATCATATTTACCAAAAAAAGTATTATAATTATCGAATATCTCTTTTCGCATAGCCAGCGCATTTTCATGGTCACCAAACTGCTCATATATCAAAGCCAGATCAGATGCCACATCAAAGTAATCGGTACATATCAGCTCATCGCCATACTTTTTCATAACATAAGCAAGATAACTTTTATAAAGCTCAGTCGCCTGCTTATATCTTCCGGAGTTATGGGCAAATCCTGCATATTTGCGAAGGCTCACATACGCTTGATCAGAGTCTTTGCCATAATCTTCGCAACAGCATTTATACACAGCCTCATATATCTCAGCCGCACCGTCGATATCGCCTTTGGCAGAGAGTTTATCTGCAAGCACATAGCACTCGGCATATTCTTTTTTATTAAGCATATCGGTTATATTTGGATTCATTTTAGGTGCTCCTTATTTATTGGATAATATAGCCTTACTTGGGTTGCTTACAAGATTTCTTTTTAGATAATTATAGCACAATGAGGCGAGGTAGTCAATGGGTGGTGAGTGGGTATCAATATAATTGTTTCCGCGCATACAGCACTGTCAAAAAAGCAAAGACCTGATAAAGCCAGAAGCCCGCATCTTAGTGATGCGGGCTTCTTTTTGCTGTAAGGCTTATAGAGATTATGAGTTCTTGTAGGAATCGATCATCTTCTTGACCATCTGACCGCCTACCGAGCCTGCCTCACGGGAAGTAAGGTCGCCGTTGTAACCCTGCTTGAGGTTTACGCCAACTTCGTTAGCAGCCTCCATCTTGAATCTGTTTAATGTGTCTCTTCCGTTCTGTGTAGTAACACCTTTCATTTGTCTGATCTCCTTTTTATAAATTCTTTATCTTAACGGGCTTGCGATATTATATTGCGCAGATAAAAAATTTATATGTGTGGAAAATTATGGACAGTTTCATTCGCTGTCCTGCAATTGTTCAAGTGCATTTTTCACAGCCAGAACAATAGCCTCGCCGGACGCAGTCGCACCGGTAACAGTATCGACATCTCCAAGCTCATCTGCTGTTTTGCCGGTAAGCTCATCAAACATACTCTGTGCTTTTTTGTATTTGTCGTCCTTGCCGTCAGGTATCACAGTGCCGTCATCTGTTATGCTCAATATCCTGCCGTCCTTGTCGGTCTCGACCGACAAAAATACCGTGTACTCAACATCACCTTCTGCTGCATAGCACACAGCCGAGCCTTTCAATGTATATCCACCGCTGCTGTTTTTTTCTTTTTGTCCGCCGCCGCAGGAGGTGAGCATTATCACCGCCGCAGCCGCTATAAGTATCCTTGCTTTCATTAAGCTCCTTTTCTATGAGTGTGTCACTCGCTTATGTGGTTGATAAACTGCTGTGCCGTTCTGCCTGACATACCGCCGTGAGAGATCTCCCACTGATGAGCTTTGAGTATAAGCTCATCATCGGGCATATCAATGCCGTTTGCTTTTGCAAGTCCTCTTACTATCTCGTTGTACTCCTTTGGCATAGGCTTTGTAAAGCGTATCGCCACACCGAAACGGTTCACAAGCGACAGCTTCTCCTCCACCGTATCGGAATGATGCTTGTCGTCACTGTTGTCGGTATCATTTCTGTCAGACCATGTTTCCTTGATAAGATGCCGCCTGTTAGATGTCGCATAGATAAGCACATTGTCAGGCTTTGTTTCCACGCCGCCTTCGATAACTGCCTTTAAGAATTTGTACTCTATCTCATGCTCCTCAAACGACAGATCGTCCATGTAGATAATAAACTTGTAATTTCTCGTCTTTATCCGTGAGATGATAGCCGACAGATATTTGAACTGGTGCTTGTATATCTCTATCATTCTCAGCCCCTGCCCGTAGAAACGGTTGACTATCGCCTTTATGCAGGTGGATTTTCCAGTGCCGCTGTCACCGAAGAGCAGCACATTGTTGGCTTTTGCACCGTCTACAAAACGCTGTGTGTTGTAGATAAGCTCCTGCTTTTGTATCTCGTAACCCACAAGATCATCAAGTGTGACCTGATCCATATTATTTATAGGTCTGAAATCAAATCCGCCGTCAAGCTCACTGAGTCTGAACGCTTTATTAAGCCCGAACATACCCACGCCGACATCATAATAGAACTTAGTCACCGCACCGTAAAACTGCTCGTCGTCCTTTGCGGCTTCAAGCTCTTTTGAAAACGCCCGTACCTTCCCGGACACATTCTTGTTGTACATAAAAGTATTTTTCGGCACAGACCTGTAATCCTTTAAAATACTAAGACAATTTATGCCAAGTGCATTTTCAAGCTCTGTAAAATCATAATCAAACAGCTGCCTTATCAGCTTCATGTCATCTCTTACAAGCTCTGTCACCGTGCCGCCCGAGATCGTGTTCTTCTCGCACACCAGCGAGAACGGGTTTTCATTCGTCATAAGAAAATATGCTATGTAGTTGTGCCATAAGTTGTCATTGAACCCCTGGTCTGTTGCAAGCACCAGCAGGCGCTTGACCTGTCTTTTGACATCACTTATAAGCTCTGTCTTTTCATATTCACCGCTTTCAAAACGCCTGTATATCTCTCCAAGAGAATACAGTATGCTGTCCTTGTCAACATCGCCGTACATAAGCAGTCTTGATATTATACCAAACATTTATACCACCTCATATCACCAAAGGGCGCATAAGCGCCCTTGCTGTCAGTCGAGCCTTATGCTCTTTATTATATTCATTACATCTTCATCGTGAGCATCTAAAAAAGTGACCTTTTCGGTATCATTCTGCGCACCAAGCAAAGCTCCCACATACAGAAGCCCGTCCCCGGCATCAGACGTTATAGTTAGCCCCGGCACACTAAAACTCTCATAGCTTGTGCCCGTCCATTTTCTGTCACCGATAGTTTCATTTATATCCTTGACGTTTTCACGAAGTGCCACGTCAGCAGTTTCAATATATTTGCTTTTGTCCGGGTAATACTCTATCCATATCTGCGGACAGGTAGTGTCAGCGTCCAACACATCATAGCCCTTTGCGGCTATCACTACATTCGGGTCAATATCTCCGTCGAATTTCCCATATACGTCCTGTGCGTTAAAAACATACCAGTCGCCCGATGCCTTCACGGACAGCACACCAGTGTCGATCTCAGACTTGCCGCTGATAGTCACCACCGGAGCAGTTGAAGAGTCTGTCTTCTTTCCTGCCGCCACAGAAGACGTCCCCGACTTGCCGCTGCACCCGGAAAGGACAGCCAGCATAAGTATCAATACCGGCACTATCCCGGATCTTTTCATTCTATACACTCCTTTATCAGTCGTCGCTGATGCTTTCAATTATCTTACGGACGTCATCGTCATCGACAGATATGCTCTCACCCGAGTTTTCGAGTATCATATTGCACACCCACTGACCCTTTTCGTCCTCTGTATATATCGTCATGCCGGGGACGTCCATGCTTGTAAATGTAAAGCCCTCCCAGCTTCGCTCACCTATCGTCACAGGGTCTATATCCTTAGCATCATCATAAAATGACTTGCTTGAAAACCACGATCTGCCGTCTGTATACCTTGTTATCCACAAATACGGGTGATAAAGAAAATCTGTCTTTTCCTTTCCGTTCTTTATCAGATAAACGGAGCTTGGGTCTTCATTTCCGTCAGTGTCGCTTGCACTGAATGCCAGCCAGCCCTTTGGCTGCAATACACTCAACAGCCCTGTGTCATATAGCTTTTCATCATTCTCATCTGTCTGACTTTCTTCACTGTCGGTACCACTGTCAGTATCGCTGTCCTGCTTGCTTTCGGCTTCTGTTTCCGGCTTGCTGTCCTGCTCTTTTTGAGCTTCAGAATCCTGCACGCTCTCACTGCTCTCGGTCTTAGCAGAAACCACGCTGTCAGCCTTGCTCTCTTTCTTTTTCTCCGAGCTGCTCTCATTATCTGCACACCCTGTAAGTACAGCCGCCAGAGCAAGCGCTAAGATAAAAACGCCCCTTTTCATATTATCCCCTCCCATATAAAAACATTATACTATATTCAGGACATTTTTTCAAGTAGGCACGGCTATTTTTTGAATCAAAAAAGCACTTCTGCCAGAATACTGTCAAAAGTGCCTTATCTATCGACCTGTGAGACTTTATTGCTTATAAACGCCCCTCATGAGCCTTTGTATAAACTTATCCTGCGGCAGCGGCTTGTCAAAGTAGAAACCCTGAACTATCTCGCAGCCGTTTTTGAGCATATAATCGACCTGCTCCTGCGTTTCAACGCCCTCGGATATACATTCAAGCCCCAACTCCTTGGCCATAGAGATGATGTATTTGAACATCACGCTCTTTTTGCTCCTGTCGTCGCCTATGGGTATCAGGCTCTTGTCTATCTTGATAACGTTCCACGGTATCTCGCTTAAAAGATTGAGTGACGAATACCCTATCCCGAAATCATCTACCGAGGTATATATCCCCTGCTTCTGCAAGCCGCTCACCACACGTTTAAGATCACGGAACTCAACGTCGGTCGTAGTCTCCGTCAGCTCTATCTCAATGTACTCATGCGGAACATTATGCTTGTCTATAATGCTTATAAGATCATCAAGCAGATCAATGTCCATCATGTGCTTTCTTGAAAGATTTACCGATACTCTCACGACCTGCTTGCCCTCGTCGAGCCATTTTCTGATATCGGCGCAGACGTGATCGAGCATATAGAAATCCAGCTTGCAGATGTCAAGACTCTGCTCGAATGTCGGTATAAAATCATCGGGCTTGATTATATCGCCGTCATGCTTCCAGCGGCAAAGCGCCTCTGCCCCGACGATCCTGCCGGTCGTCACCTCGACCTTAGGCTGATAGTAGATAAGAAACTCACCATTTCCAAGCGCCTCCGGGAACACTCTTTGCAAGCGCATTATCTTTTCTCTGCGCTTTTCCATTTCCGAGGAGAAAAACACTATGTCCTCCTGACCGCCCGTCCTTGCAGACTGCGATGCTGAGATCACCCTGTCCATCACATCTGACGGCGAATGGTACTCAAAGCTGCCGTCTATGACAACAACGCCTGCTGTTGCGCTTACCATTACTCTGTCGCCGAGATCATTGTATCTTATAGCCGTGCCTTTCAGATGCTCAGTGATAGTATATGTCATAGAGCTGTCAGCGATCACAATAAAATTATCTCCGCCCATTCTGCACACAAGCCCCTTGTCACCGAGCTTGTCCGAAAGCGAATCTATAAACCCGTGCATGACTACTGTGCCACGTTCTCTGCCGATCTGCTGATTTATCAGAGAGAAATGCTTCAGATTAAAAAGCACTGCCGTATTTCCGATGACCTTGCCCTGCTGCCCCAGAGTTTCAAGATTTTTCATATAGTAATTAAGGTTCTTGTAGTTATCATCATCATAGAAGGTGCGCCTTTTTGCGACCTGTAAAAGTGCGCTCCTGCTCGCTGCGAGCATCATGATCTTTGAGAAGGATTCTGCCCGGTTTCTTTCATTCACGCTCCACTCACGCCCCTTTGCCTTGAAAACGGAGCTGTCTGAGATACGCAGAGCCTCTGTCACTATCCTGTGATGGATAGCAAGCTCATATTCCTCACCGGTGTCATAGCAAAGATAATGCTGACCTTTGCCCATAGCTTCATCACGGGGAGTGTCATAAAACGACGCTTCTATCCTTGCGATGCCCAGCACTTCACAAACGGGTGTTACGATGCCGCTTATCTTGTCAAGATCGACTTCACGCATTTCGGTGATAGTATTTATAAAGCATTCAAACCTGTCGTAAAACTCTTTGCTCATCTAAGCCCCTCCGTCTGAAACGCTCCCTCACAAAAATATAGTCTTCCCTGACTGTAATAATTATATCATATAACTGTCAATTTTTCAATAGTGCTTTTGTTTAATTTTTTAGCTTTATTTAGCCCATTAAATATCAATACTTGACAAAAAGCCCTTAAATGCGCCGTTTCGAGCTTACGAAAACGTTTAAATAAATTTAGCTTTTATAAGAATTTTCTCATTTGTAAGTGTCCGTATTTATGTACTTGTTAATAATTATAGTGTTTTTCCCGGTTCTTGCAGAAAACCCGGCTCTGACCAGACAAATAAAAAACTCAACGCCCCGGAGCGTCTGCTTGCTTCGGGGCGTTATCAATATCACTGTATTTCCAGCCTTCTTGCTGTGGGTACCTGCGTCTGCTTTTTCGGCAGCGTCAGGGTCAGGATACCTTTGTCATACTGCGCTGAGATGTTGTCCGCATCTACGCCGGTCAGGTCAAAGCTCCTCTTGTAGGAACCGAACGTGCGCTCACGGCGGATATACTTGCCATTCTCGTTTTTCTCGTCATTCTGGCTTTCATGCTTAGCCGAGATAGTAAGCACATCGCCGTTGATGTCGATGCCAATATCCTTCTTGTCAAAGCCCGGCAGCTCAGTCTCCATAAGGAACTTGTCATCTTCCTCTTTTATATCCGTCCTGCACGGTGCAAAGCCCTTGCCGAACTCCTCATCAAAGCTCCTGAACGGGTCAAATATATCAAATCCTCTTCTCTCAAAAGGTGTAAGTCCATACATAATATTTTCCTCCTTGTGTTCTTTTATCTTTCTGTTTTTTGATCGGTCGTTTCTGTTTTACCTTTCCATTGGTATCATTCCTTTCTTTCATTGTCTATATGATACCCCTGCATTGTGACCGTTTTGTGAACATCTGGTGAATATAAAATAAAAATTAGCACTCTCGCCAAAAGAGTGCTAATTTTGACAATTTATAACATTTTATCACTGTGAGGATATAAGATACTTGATAGAATCCTTGTTGGGTATCAGTATCCCACGGATAAGATTTTCCACGATATACGGCGCCTTCTGCCTTGCCATTTCATTTACAGCTGCATAAGCTCCGCAGTTTGCGCTTATGTTGAACGCACAGTAAAGCCCTGCCGTTTTGAGATATTCGCCCAGCTTTTCCGGGTCAGTGATGCCGGTGTACGCTGCAAAGAACGCCTGTCCGAGTTTAAGAGCAAGCTCAGCCGAAAGTCCCATGCTTATCTCGCAAGCCTGCGGAGTACTCTGTGCTGCCGAGATAAGATCTCTGAAAATAGCGCCGTTGTCAAGACACTTAGGACCGTAGCACACCTCAGTCATATCAATGAACATCAGCTCTCCGTCCTTTATCATTATATTGCCTGAGTGCGGGTCGCCGTGAATGAGCGTATCTGTGAGAGGGATACAGTCAGCTATCTCGTGCATAACAGCAAGCTCATCTTCGTTGAGCCAGTCCTTTAACATTTCTATTTTTTTATTGTAAATATCTCTTGCCTGCCTGAACTTCTCACCCGGCACATGAATATCCTGGAAGTCCTTCATAAACTGTGCGTACTTGCCTGCAAATTCCCCGAGCTTTTCAGGCTCGTCGAAAACGGCTTTTGAAAGCGTCTTTGAATCTATCATCTCATAAACGATGCCGTAGTATTCTCCGCATTTTACCGTATCAAAGGATATAGCCGTCGGCACGCCTGCCACAAAAGCAGCCTTTGCGCTGTCAAGCTCCTCCTTGACATATTCAAGCGGTATCACGCCGCCGTTGCAGAATACCTTCACGATAGTTTCATCATCTATCCTGTATATCTTTCCCTGTCCGCCGGACGCTATCTGCTCGCAGCCGTCAATGCTTATCTCACGCATAGCCTTCTTAACATCAAACAGCTCTGTGAATCCTGTGGTGTCCAGTATCTCATAAATATCCCTTGAAACATTCACCATAGGCAGCGGCTTTTTTATAGCCTTTCTCAGCTTCATGAGCGTTCTGAGTCCTGCACTTGATATGTATTCAAGGTCCTTTGTATCTACGATCACATTTTCTGCCTTTGCGCTGTCAAGTGCCGACATGATCTCGTTTTCAGTCTGTGCTGCGTTGTTTGAATCTATCCTCCCCTCGAGAAAGATAGTAAGCGTGTTGTTCTCATTTGTAGTTTTCACTATTAATCCTCCAAACTATCATATCAGAAATCCATCTTAGGTGAGCTTTTAATAGCCTCGATAAGTTCTTTCTTAACAAGTCTGTCCACGATAGGTGTCACTGTTTGCTTATCGTTCATATCGGGATATCTTCTGATGCCGTGATAAGCCTTGCTGAACATCGCCATAGGCATCATCATCTTAATATACCGCTCTATCTCATCATGGTCAGAAGTATCAAAATACTCACTTACGATAGTATCCATCACCCCGTCCGCAAGCGCCGGGTCGATGCCTAAATATCCGAATATCCTGTCAAACGCCTGTCCTGACTTTGCGAATATCCGGTAAGCCAGTACCAGCCCTGACAGGTCGAATACCGGGTGTCCTATACCTACGTCACCTACATCTATAAGCAGTATCTCGCCGTCCTTCATCATAACGTTCTTGAAGTTGTAGTCACCGTGGCAGAAGGTATTTCTGTCAGGCACGCTGTCAAGATACTTTATGACAATGTCCTTTTCCTCATCGGTCAGATAAGCTGATATATTGTCTATAAGCTCATAGAACGGCTTTTTCTTGTCCTCAAAAAGTTCGTCCTCTATCTCGATAGAGTGGAACCTTTTAAGCTCCGATACAGCTTTTCTTACATACTCCTCCATTTTTTCCGGATGAGCGGTGATGTGCTGTGAAACTGTCTTTGCATCGAGCAGCTCGTAAACCACTCCCAGCTTATCGCCTACCCTAACCACATCAAACGGGATAGCAGTCGGCAGACCGTTTACAAACGCCCTCTGCGACATGAGCCTTTCACGCTCTATAAGCTCCGGCGAGCCTACATTATATACCTTGACGATAGTATCATCAGCAACTCTGTACACGCTGCCGTAAGAGCCTGCGCCTATGACCTCGCAGCCCTCTACGGACAATTCTCTGAGTGCCTTCTTAACATCAAACAGCTCTGTAAATCCTGTGGTGTCCAGTATCTCATAAATATCCCTTGAAACATTCACCATAGGCAGCGGCTTTTTTATAGCCTTTCTCAGCTTCATGAGCACTCTGAGTCCTGCGCTTGATATGTATTCAAGGTCCTTTGCATCTACTGCTACATTTTCAGCCTTTGCACTGTCAAGCGCTGACATGATCTCGTTTTCAGTCTGTGCTGCATTGTTTGAATCTATCCTTCCCTTGGGAAAGATAGTCAGTGTGTTGTTTTCGTTTACAGTTTTCATTATAGTCCTCCGATACACATAGTTTATCTGTAATATTATACCATTATTTTATCACTTATGTCAAGCCGATATTACTCATGTTCATCTTTCAGCATAAAAAGACCGGATCACTCCGGTCTTTTTATCAATCTCTGAAAACACTTCCTCCGATAAACTCACGCACCAGCGAATAATCCGGCACCTCCTCTGCCGGTATCGCATCGAGAGCATTTAGAAACTCCTCCATCTGCTCATGGTTCTTGTGATCCTTGTTCTGACTGAAGACCCTGTGCAGCTCGTCACTTAAAAATGGCTTGTATACAGAAGCCTCATAATTTATAAAAGTATCTATCTGTATCTGCGCCCTGTCCTTGTACGGCATTATGTACAAACTCTCGCCACGCTCCACGCCGTCAAACATATCCATAGTTGCCTCAAAGGCTCTGCCACGGTATTTCTTGTCTCTGAGCAGTCTTCTCATGAGCCTTATGTGCGACGGGTGCAAAAGCGAGCCGTTTTCAAGCTCCAGCCTTGTCCTGATAGAAACATAAATGCAGTTTGCCATGTCATCAGGTATATTCGTCACCTCCGGATTGAGTGCGTGGATGCCTTCAAACAGCACCAGCTCTCCGGGCTTTCTTTTGTATATCTTCCCCGGCTCCCTCTCCTGTTTTGCAAAATTGAAAGTCGGTATCTCCACCGGCTCGCAGTTCGCCATTTTGATAAGATGCTCGTTTAGCAGCTTTATATCCATTCTGTAAGGCGATTCATAGTCTACCTTTCCGTTTTCATCTACTGCATCGGGCGTCATGCTCTCCGGCAGGAAATAATTATCCATCGAGATAGTTTTCGTCAGTATATCCTGCGTATCGAGCAGAAACTCTATCCTCCTCGCACTGGTCGTCTTTCCTGCACCCGACGGACCTGAAAGCAGTATTATCGGCTTATCCTTATGAGTCTGAGCGAGCATCTCAGCTGCCTTGTTTATCCTCCTTGAATACTTTTTCTCACTTTCCGTTATAAACTCTGCCACGTCCGAACGGCTGCGGCTGTTTATAGTATTTATGCTTATTTTTTTCATTAACGTTTTGCTCCTGTCATCTGAATTTTGCGATTAGATTATTGATACTGTCAGTGAGCTTTGCAAGATCCTTGTTCGTCCTGCCCTTGCTCTCCTTAACAAGTGCTTCAAGGCTGTCAACAGCCGCCACGAGCCTGCCGTATACAGTGTTCGGCTCAGCCTTGTATCTGCGCTCGTTCCTTACCGGTGAACCGTTTTCGTAAACTTCCGTCACAAGATCAAACACAGCACCGCTGTATGGTGCGACCGCATCTATCCCGAGATCATTGCTCAGATGCTCGGCGTACCCCATTGACACCTTATCCTCACCGTGGTTTACGAACACACGCTTTACCCCGTCTATCGCACTTATCCACGCATCGAGCCCGTTCTTGTCTGCATGACCGCTGATACCGGGAAGTGTCAGCACCCTCGCATTGACCGAGATCTCCTCACCGAACAGCTTTGCTGTCTTTGCACCGTCTGCGAGCTTTCTGCCGAGCGTGTTCACCGCCTGATAGCCGACAAACATCACCGTGCATTCCGGACGCCAGAGGTTGTGCTTTAAGTGGTGCTTTATCCTGCCTGCCTCGCACATACCGCTTGACGAGATTATCACCTTCGGGCGCTTGTCAAAGTTTATCGCCCTTGACTCCTCAGCCGACACTGCGATATTGAGCCCGTCAAACTTGATAGGGTTGACACCGTTCTCAATGTAGTCAAGCGCCTCGTCATCAAAGCACTCAGCGTAGTTTTTCATAAATATCCCCGTTGCCTCGATAGCGAGCGGCGAGTCTACAAACACCGGGAAATCCTTGTATTCCGGCAAAAGCCCCCTGTCCTTTATCTGCTTGATAAAATACAGAAGCTCCTGCGTCCTGCCGACCGCAAAGGACGGTATAACGACATTTCCGCCCTTGTCAAAGGTCTCCCTCAGCACCTGAGCGAGTGCCGCCACATAATCGGTCGGGCGGCGGTGCAGCCTGTCGCCGTAGGTCGATTCCATAACGACGAAATCCGCATTGTCGATATATGTCGGATCTTTTATGAGCGGCTGGTCATTGTTGCCGATGTCGCCCGAGAAAACGAGCTTGCGCTTGACACCATTCTCGTACAGTTTTATCTCTATGCTCGCCGAGCCTAAAAGATGCCCGGCATCGGTAAAGCGTATCATTATCCCGTCGGATATTTCCTTGTAGCTGCCATAGTCATGCTCAACAAATAAGAATATCGCCCCCATAGCATCGTCCATAGTGTAGAGGGCTATATACTCTTCCTTGTTCTCACGTCTGCCCCGGCGGTTTTTCCATTCAGCTTCAAATTCCTGTATGTGCGCCGAATCCCTGAGCATAATGTCACAAAGATGTGCTGTCGCACGGGTCGAGTGTATTTCCCCCCTGAAACCGCCTGCATATAAAAGCGGCAAAAGCCCCGAATGATCTATGTGTGCGTGCGTGAGCAGCACAAAATCTATCTGCGACGGATTGCAGGGGATCTGAACATTCTCAAATTCATCAAATCCCTGCTCCATGCCGAAATCTACTAAAAAGCGCTTGCCGCAGGCTTCTATATAAGTGCAGCTGCCTGTGACCTCATGATTAGCGCCTATAAACATCATTTTCATAGCGATGACCACCTTTGACAATTTCTCTGTTATTATTATAACATATCTTCCAAAAATAATCAATATAATTTTTTGAAATTTATGCAAAAAGTCCTATCTTATGCAGAACTAATGTTCCTTTTGCATATTACCCATTGTGCATATTGCTTTGACAAAGCATAGTCTCATTGTGCTAAGTGGGGAAAATTTTGTACTTTCATTGACATATTTTGCAAAATATGCTATAATTATGATACATTTTCTAAAAATCAAGGAGTTGAAAAGAATGAGGAAGATAACTAAAAGTCTTACATCATCGGTGCTTGCACTTACAATGCTCACAGCGGCGATAATGCCTGCCGGCATCAGTGCAGAAGAGGACGCCGGCCTGATCGATACAGTCATCACTGCCGACGCAAAGGATACAGCAGCCCAGGCACCCGACAGAGTCGAAGTGACGGATTACTCGTCCACCGCAAAGACCGTGACGCTTACATGGAAAAAGCTCAAAGGAGTCAAGGGGTACCGTATCTATCAGCTTAAAAACGGCAAATACGAAAAGGTGCTTACCATTACCAAAAACAAGAACACCGCCACTGTCAAGGGGCTGACTCCTGCGAAAAGGTATACGTTCAAGGTAAGGGCTTATGTAAAGGATAACGGCAAGAACGTCTGGGGCAAAAAGAGCAAGGCTATAAATACAGCCACAGCTCCCAGCTCAAAAAAGTCGGCATACGCTGTCACAAGTGTAAGCTCTGCTGCCGATGACAGCTCAGTAACAGTATCATGGGGCAAGGTGAGCTGCACCGGGTATGCAGTTTATCTGTATAATGATATAGATGAAAAGTGGGTAAGAGTAGCAAAGATAGACGGCAAGAACAACACTTCCATAACGCTTGACAGGTACACGACCTATAAGGGCGGCAAGGACCAAGTAGGAAATATCTCCCGTGGCGCTCAGTTCGGTTACAGATTCGCAGTACGTCCATACAAGAGAGATGCCGACGGTCGTCATACCTTATACGCCAAAAAGAGCACTATGAAAGACCCGTACTATAATATAAGCACTCTTAAAAGCATCTACAATGACGAGTACACTCTGCTTGCAAAGATGCTCCCCAAGGCAAAGTCTTCCTCGGCACCGTCCACCTATAATACATATATAACCACCAAGGACAAAAAGGGCAACATAAGCTCGACCAAGTACACATCATATGTAAGCGATGCGAGCCGTGATGCGTATAAGGATTTTGCAAAGAAGCACTTCGGCAAAAGCTGGTCAGACGCTGAAAAGATACTCTATACCGTCAACTGGATAAACAAAAACAACGTCTACGACCGTGATTATGTAGCAAATGCAGGCGGCTATTTTGCAAACGTCACCGTTCAGAAGCTCGGACAGTGCAACAGCTATAACGGCGCTATCGCTGAGATGCTCACTATCCTCGGCTATAAAGGTCAGTACCTGCAATGTATGGATCCTACCGTAAGGGAATGGCAGCATTTCAGATGCGAGATAAAAATAGGCAAAAAGACATACAGCTTTGAGTCGGGCGAACCGGGCTGGATGTGGGTATTCCGTGAATACGACGAAGTACCGCTTTCAAAGAAAGCAAAATAATAAAGGCAACACCGCACGACCACCGGCTCACGCCTTTGTGTGCCATCTGCTTGCCGGATTTCCGTCATAATACCCAATTTTACCTTGTCTTACGCCAGTAAAACTGCGGCAAAAATGGGCATTCTGACGAAAATTCGGAC
>JAFUYP010000079.1 GCA_017470535.1 Ruminococcus sp.
AGCGCGGTGGCGATAAAGAAGTATTTGACAATTACAGCTTTGTATGTGCCACCGCTAAAAGAATAAATAATAAAGAAGAAAGAATAAAGAATAAACAAGGTGTCCGCTTTGCGGACATATTTCAAAATATATCGCCGCAGGGAAATGTTTTGCAGAGCAAAACTTTCTTCTTATCGGCTTTTGCCGATAAGACACGATACCTTGATTATTATTTCTTATTTATTCTTTCTTCTTTTTTCTTTTAGCAGGCGCTGCACTAAGTAAACGCAAAGACACTTCTGCCGTGATACAGCAGAAGTGTCGGAATAAAAACTTCTTTATTGCGCCTGCGCTAACAGCCGGGGGATATTTTTTTACATTTCCTTTTCGTAATCAACTCTGAAATAGTAGTAGTATTCCTTGTAATTCTTCGTCCTACCCCACTTTACATCTACCCTTACTACACATGAGTCGATGTCCTTTGTCGGGAGATTGATCTGAGCGGCAGGCTGGCTCAACATCTCACCGTCGGTAGAGAATACAGCGTAGTTTATGTCATCAACATACTTTCCGCTGAATGCCACGCTCATGTTCGTGTTGACCTTTACCGCCGCCGACGAATCGTTCTTTATGACATTCTGCTCAACGCTGTCAAGAGTGGCGGCAAGCTCTTTTATGTCCGGCTCACTTTCAGTCTCTGTCTTTTCACCGTTTCTCAGGGTAGAGATCTCATATCCCTGAAGCACCGTTTCATCAGCACCCGAGGCAAGCGTTACCTCGCCTATGCTCACAGTCGGAGTCCGGTTAAGGATACCAATGATACCAAATATGAATACTGCCGCACATAAGCTGATAAGCATTCTTCTCTTCATAGCCTGCCTCACCCCTTTCAGATGTATTTTCGTCCAACTTATATTATACCACAAAACGCCTTTTTTGTCAACGTATTTTCTGGCTCTGCTCCCTCTGTGCCTTGAACAGATACGAGCATAGCCTGTCGCTGTCCTCTTCCCTGTCAAAGAGCAGCTTTATTCCGTATTCCCTTACATCACCGTCGCCCTCAACGTCACTGTCTCTTACAAACTGCGCCTTGACGGTCAGCCTTGTTCTTTCATCAAGCTCAAAGGTTATCCATACTACCTGCCCGAGCAGATATTTCTTGTCAGAATGTATCCTCAGTCCGCAGATAGACATATCCTTTATCCATACCACCTGAAGATCATCATACTCACCACGTTCGAGCTTTTCACGGCTCACCGATAAATGTGCGTGCAGATCGACCGACACCCTGAACCCCTGGCGCCTCTCGTGGTCAACTATCTTTATAGGCGATACGACTCTCAGCATCTTTCTTGTAGACGCCAGCACCTCGCATATCACGACCGTAAAGCCCACGGTAGAGTTGAAAATATTGAGCTTTATCTTCTGGAACGTATTGAACAGCCTCAGCTCCGAATCTCTTGCGCCTATCGTGATGTAGTCCTCGCCCACCTCTCTGACGACTCCTATGCCTATAAGCTCATTTGCAAAGCTCCTAAGTTCACATACATTGCCTATATATCTTTCGTCTATCGGATTCATAAGAAAACTCCCCTGCTAAAACTTATCCGCCCTGTGATGCTCCGAGCATCTTGTCACGAAGCTCCTTTGATGAGCGCAAAAGCGAAACATACACCCCTGCCACCACCTCGTAAAGCTCCGGCGGTACCGAGGTGCCCACCTGCAGCATACACATAAGCGATGCCACACTGTCATCTCTGTATACCGGTATACCGTTTTTCTCGGCTACGTCTATTATCCTTTTTGCGACCTCGCCGCACCCCGACGCTACGACAACGGGCGCAGATTCATGCTCGGTGTCGTATTTGAGTGCGACTGCCTTGTTTTTGTTAGATTGCAACATTTATGCCCGTCCTCCTTTCAGGGAGCGACTTGAACACCTCGATAAGCGACCTCGGCTCATTAAGTGTATCCACATCTATCGTCTTTATCCTGTAATCCGTAAAGCTCAGATCACTTCTTAGATCCTTTATCTTGTCCTTGAAAAACGCCGTATGCTCCTCCGGGCATAGGACACTGAGCGTAATGTCATTGTTTTCCACCCATATCTCAGTTTCAAACTTGCCAATGTCAGCTATCTCAAAAACTATCAGCATATGCGTCATCTTTTTGCCGTCGCCGCCGCCCGGGAGATCTCCCTCGCCGTCAGGGTTTATCCACATCTCAGCCGATGCGGACACGTCCTGATACTGCACAGGTATAACGTAGTGCAGAAGCGGTGTGAAGTTGCACGGTGATGACAGAAGGCTCTGTATTATCTTGTTCATGCTCTCGGAGTTTAGCATTTTGAACTCCGGGTCCTCCGACTGCTTTTTGAGTATCTCTGTCAGCGAGTTCATAGTCTTTGACTGGCTCACATGGTCGTTCTGCTCTAAAAATCCCAGCAGCAGATTAGTAAGGTTCTCCTTCTGCTCCTCATTGTCCATCATGCCTAAAAGCCTTGAAAAGCTGTCCGAGATGTTCTCGTCCGACAGCGCTATCCTTGACAGATTATATGTCGCCATAGATACGCTCTTGGCTATCTCGTCATTGTAGAGTATGCTCTTTTCAAGCTGCGAGAAAAAGTCGAGCGCCTCGCTTTTAAGGCTTATAAACGGCGCATCATACCCCTGCGTGTTCTGCAAGCCGTTTGTATCCTGCTCAAACGCCTTGAATTTAGCAAGCAGCCCGTCAAGCGCTGTTGACAGCTTAGGGGAAGCGTCCACCAGCTCCCTGATGTAGCTCATATTATTTATCACCGAGCCGAAAACATTCCCCTTCGACACAGAGTTGTTGAGCGCCTTCAAGAAATTGCCGACCGCACCCTCAAACTGCCTTACCATTTCCGGCGAGTCCTGATTCTGCCGGGCGTTAGTGTTTATCATCTGCCTTAGCATATCGAACATACCGCCCTTGAAAAGGGTAGTCATATCCTCCTGCCGCATCATTTCGCCTGCTATCTCCTCAGGCTGCAATACGAGGTTGTTCAAAAGCTGCTGCATCTCCTGCGTCTGAGTTTCGTTGTTCATCGGCAAGATGTCAACTATCTCTTTTAGCAGGAAAATATTAGTAAGAAACGCAGACGTGACTTCCTGGTCGTGCAGTACCTCATAGAAGCCTGTCATAGAGCCGTCCTGCCTCAGTACGTTAGCATCGGACTGCATCTCACTGTCGGGGGTAGTGCCTTTTACCTTAGTGGTATCCTGAAAGTCAAAGGGTATCTCCGAGGTGTTTCTGTTTTCCCGGGTATTGGTGATTATGTTGCGGTTATTTATAGGCACTGCTGCCCTTGTAACGTCAGCCATTTCTTTCTCACTTCCTTGCGCTGAAAATTGTTACCCATGAGCGTTTTACGCTCATATCATACCATAGTCCTCCCTGACACCGGTATGTATATTTATTATTTTACTGTTGTGTTCATTCATTACGAGCGGAGGTTATTGACTATATCCTCCACCTCATCAGCCGTCTGTACGACCTTTGCCGAGAAAGCATACGCCTTCTGGGTCACGATGATGTCGCTCATTTCCTTTGCAAGATTGGTGTTCGAGCGTTCTATCGCCCCCTGCAAAAGATCATACTCCCCTGCATTCGCCACTCTCGGCTGACCGCTCTCAGGCGTCGGTGCAAAGCTCTGCCCGTCGTAGCGGAAAAGTGCATACGGGTTTTCAAAGTAGAATACCCCTATCCTCTCTGTAAGTCCCGATATATCGAGCTTGCCGTTCTCGTCAGTAGGTATCGTTATCCTCTGCCCGTTGTTGTCAAGCACATAAGCGCCGTCGGTGGTGACTAAGAAAATATCATTGCCCTCCACACTTGCATCGAATGCGCCGTTTCTTGTGTACTGTGTTTCGCCCCTGCGGTCAACTGCGAAAAGACAGTTGTCGCTCGCAAGTGCAAAGTCAAGATCATACTCCGTCATCTGGAACTGCCCCTGCGAGAACTGCAACGGGTCAGACTGTATCTTTACACCGTGACCGTTGAGTATCTTGTGGTTCTCGTCAAGCTCCTTGTTTATATTCTGATCCATCTGATTGTATATAAGCTCACGGAAATCCGTAGTCGTTGCCTTGTAGCCTATACTGCCTACATTGGTAACGTTCTGCGCCGATATATTAAGGCTGTTGGAATGAGCGATGATACCGCTCCTGCCCACATAAAATGCTATGTTCATTCAATCTCCTCCTCCGTTCAGAAGATCCGCTGTTTCCAGTGCCTTTTCATAGGAAAGCTCACTTATCACGACGTAGCCGCTATCTGCTGCGCCGATTTCATATTGAGCTGATTTATCGTCGAAAGCGCCGTCGAGCAAGCCTTGAACGCTGCCTGCGCCTCCATAAGTCTTGTGTACTCGTCGTTCATATCGACATTCGATCTTTCGTAGCCGTAGTTCATCACCTCGGCATTTTCCACCTGCTCCACATTGTCGGTAATGAAAAGCCCGTTGTTGAATTTTAGCAGCTGCGAGCCCTCCGCAGGTCTTGTTATAAGCAGCCTTCCCGAGAAGTTGCCGTTTATGTCGTATATGTTGCCGAGGTAGTCCATGTTGAAGTTGTTCCCCCCGACGTAAATATCACCGTTCTCGCCCTGCACTCTTCCGACACCCTCAAGCTGTAAATAGCCCTCCTCGTCAAGTGAAAAGCTGCCGTTCCTTGTCATGAACGTCCTGCCCTCTGCGCCGTTTACGTTAAAGTACCCGTCAGAGAGTATAGCCATGTCATAAGGATTTTCAGTTTCGTAGACCGATGCTTCGTTGACTATCGTATCGACAGTTTCCACAAGGTTTGTCTGCGACGCATCGCCTATCCTTGTGTATTCGCCGCCCTCATATCTTGTAACAAGCTCCTGGTCGAAGGTAGACTGCACCACCCTCTGCGCCCTGTAACCTGCCGTCTGTGAGTTTACTATATTCTGTCCTATAACATTGAGATTTCTCTCGCTTACCAGCATACCCGATGCTGCGCTGTAATATCCTCTTAGCATAGCTTTGTCCTTTCATCAGCCGTATAAATACTTTTCCATTGCTTCTCTTAGCTTTTTGACTGCCCTGGCGTTTATCTGCGATGCCCTCTGCACCGATACGTCCAGCACCTGTGCAATATCCGCAAATGTCAGGTTCTCGTAGTAGTAGAGCGATATGACCAGCCGCTCTCTCTCGCCAAGCTCGTCTATCGCCTTTGCAAGCACCTGTTTAAGCTCATCTGCAAGCACCTGCTTTTCGGGGCTCATTCCCTCCGCTTCAAGTGAGGTCCCCATCTGCGACATATTTTGTATAAGCTCCTCAAACGAAAGCACCGTGCTGCCGTTGACCTCAGCCATCATGCCGGACAGCTTTTCCTCACTGACGCCCAGCCGCTCGGCAAGCTCCCTGTCAGTCGGCTCTCTCATAAGCTCGTTTGAAAGCTCGTTTCGTACTGCGTTTATTTTCTTGTCCTGCTCCCTTACACGTCTTGGCACCCAGTCCTGCTTTCTCACAAGATCAATTATAGCGCCCCTTACACGCATAAAGGCGTAGTATTCAAATGTTATGCCCTTTTCCTCGTCAAAGTGGTCTATGCAGTCCATAAGGGTCATTATCCCCTGATTGACCATATCGTCCACCTGTGCGTAGCCGCTTGCAAGACCTCTTAGCTGTATAGCCGCAGTCTGGGGGATATATGCGAAATTCATAACAAGCTCATTTCTTACAGCATTGCTGCCTGTCTTTCTGTACTGAGCGAGCTTTTGCAGAAATACCTCCTCCGTAAAGGTATTCTCGTTCTTATGAAAATTCACATTATCACCTTCTTCCCTGCGTGTACTGGTCCTCCCTGACTACTGCTCCGGCTGCCCATCGAGCGTTATATGCCCGAGCGCCTGCAGCTGAACGTTATTGTCTATCTCATTGAATGACAAGACGTTCACATTCTGATAGAACTGGTCTATCAGCTTTTTAAAGTATATCCTCACCACAGGTGATGTAACTATGACAAGCTCGCTTACTATATCCTTTATCTTGTCAAGCTCTGCTGTGGTGGAAACTATTATCTTCTGTATCGTTACCTGGTCAAGTGCCAGGTACGAGCCTGAATCCATTTTCTTGACAGACCCCATTATAGCGTTCTCTATCGCCGCATCGAGCGTTATTACCTTTATCTGCCCTGCCTCCGAGAACTTGTGCGAGATAGTACGCTTGAGCGCCTGCCTTACATACTCGGTCAGCATATCAATATCCTTTATCCTCGGGGCATAGTCTGCAAGCGTTTCAAGTATCGTTTCAAGATCCCTGATAGGTACCTTCTCTTCAAGCAGCTTGCAAAGCACCTTTTGCAGATCGCTCACCGGCACTATCCCCGGCACTATCTCACGAACGAGCGTTTCATTGGTCTTGGCAAGGTTTTCAAGCATATTGTTGACCTCCTGCCTGTTCAAAAGCTCGTGTGCGTGCGCCTTTATTATCTCAGACAGGTGTGTTATTATCACCGATGTCGGGTCAATGAGCGTATACCCCATAAGCTCCGCCTTGACCTTTTTGTCCTCGCTTATCCACTTGGCTTTTATGCCGAACGCCGGCTCTATCGTTTCTATGCCGTCGATAACGTCCTCTTCCTCACTGGGCGCAAGCCCTAAGAAGTGGTCTACCAGCACATCGCCGCCCGACACCTGCTCGCCCTTGATGTAGATGACATACTGATTAGGGTTTAGTATGCCGCTGTCTTTTAGCTGCACAGGCGGTATGATAAAGCCCATTTCGAGTGCAAACTGCTTTCTGAACATGACGACTCGGTCAAGGAAGCTGCCGCCGCTCGCCTCATCAACGAGCGGTATCAGCGAATAGCCGAATTCTATCTTTACCTGCTCTACATTGAGCAGACCGTACAGGTTGTCGATATTGCGGTAGAAGCTCGCCTCTGACTGTATCTCCTCTTTCTGCTCGGCAGCCTCAGCCTCCTGAGCTTCAAGGTCATGCGCCGTCTGCTGCTCCTGCCTTTGCAGAAGGAATCCACCGCCTATCAGCACAGCCGCCATGATAGTCGTCTGTATGAACGGGAACCCTATGATGATAAGACATTCAAGCGTGCCGCCTGCTATCATAAGCACCCTCGGCTGCGACATGAACTGCTTTGAGAGATCGGCATTTATGTTGTTCTCAGATGCACTTCTCGTTACCATCATACCTGATGCGACCGATACCAGAAGTGCCGGTATCTGCGACATAAGACCGTCGCCTACGGTAGCTGTGGTGTATATGCCTGCGATAGTCGAGAAATCTCCCAGCCCCTGCATAAAGCCTATTATGATACCGCCGATAAGGTTTATGAACGTAACTACGATAGACATTATCGAGTCACCCTTAACGAACTTCGACGCACCGTCCATAGACCCGAAGAAATCCGCTTCACGCTGGATATTGCTTCTTCTGCGCCTTGCTTCACGCTCGTCTATCGTGCCTGCACTGAGGTCGGCATCGATAGCCATCTGTTTACCCGGCATAGCGTCGAGTGTAAAACGGGCCGATACCTCTGCCACTCTCTCAGAGCCCTTGGTGATTACAAGGAAGTTTACCAAAACGATTATCAGGAATATGATAAGTCCTACGACTACCTGCCCCTTGATAACAAAGTCACCGAACGCCTTTACCATCTCGCCGGCGTAGCCCTGATTGGTAAGTATAGACCTTGTCGATGATATGTTAAGACCCAGCCTTAACAGTGTAGTTACCAGAAGCACTGTCGGGAACACAGAGAACTCCAGTGTTTCTTTTATGTAAAGTGTGGTCAGCAGTATCACCAGAGATAATCCGAGCTGAACTACGAACATAAAATCAAGTATGACCGTCGGCAGCGGTATGATGATAAGAAATACTATCAGCACGATAAATACTGCCACGGTATTTGAGAAGATCGCTTTCAATCTGCCCAAGGAAGATTACCTCCGCTTTTGTTCTTATGATTTCTTTATTTCTTTATGTAAAAAATATATCCTCGCCAAAAATCGCTTTATACTCTCTTTATAGGCTTGCCGTCGGGAGTGATGCCCTTTTCCTGATAGATAACAGCCATTATCTCAGCAAGTGCCGTGTAGAATTCAGCCGGTATCTCCTTTGTCAGCTCCGTCTGTGCATATAACGCCCTTGCGAGCAGCTTGTTTTCAATGCACTTGACACCGTTTTCCTCAGCGATGCGGACTATCCTCAGCGCCACCTCGTCAAGCCCCTTTGCGATAACTACCGGCGCTTTGTTTATCTCTCTGTCGTATTTGAGAGCTACCGCAACGTGCTCAGGGTTTCTGATAACAACATCAGCCTGCGGAACAGCCTGCATCATACGCTGCCTTGAAAGCTGCTGCTGACGTGCCTTTCGCTGGCTCTTGACCTGTGGGTCACCCTCGATGTTCTTGTATTCTTCCTTGACCTCCTGCTTGGTCATACGCAGCTTTTTCTCGTAATCCCAGCGCTGGTAGAAAAAGTCGAACCCTGCCAGGAAAGCAAACGCTATCGCCACCGTTTCAAACAGCGTAAAGAGCATATCTCCCGTCTGTTCGGCAGCATCGCTTATCGACATATCCATCATCTTCGGGAAAAGCATGATGTTGTCGCTTATAAACGAATATATAACATAGAATAGTATAACTATCTTGATTATTGATTTTAAAAGCTCGATTATGCCTTTGAGCGAAAACAGGTTCTTGATGCCGTTTAGCGGATTCATACGGCTGAACTTCGGTCTGAGGGATTTCATATTGAAAAGTCCCTTGGTCTGTGCAACAGTTGCCAGTATCGCCGCACCTACGGCTATCATTAGCAGCGGCCCGCAGCAGATGATTATACATACACAGGAGGATATGAATATCTCTCTTGACGCATATACGTCAAATATCTCCTGCTCACCTGCGAGCGTGAACATCTTGCTCATAAAATTCTCAGCCGTTGACATTATCGTCGGGTACAGCACCTTGAATCCGAAAAATGTTGCAAGCATCGTAACAAGGATAACTATTTCCTTGCTCTGGAATATGTTACCTTCCTTACGTTCGTCCTCTCGCTTTTTAGGGGTCGCTTGTTCGGTTTTGTCACCTGCTGATTCGGCCAAGAATATCCCCCCTCCATTCGCCCTTTGCGAATGCTCAGCAATTAAGTGTTGTTATTCTTGGGTAACACCGCACGACCACCGGCGGATACCTTTGTGTGCCATCTGCTTGCCGGATTTCCGTCATAATACCCAATTTTACCTTGTCTTACGCCAGGTAAACTTTGGCAAAAATGGGCATTCTGACGAAAATCCGGCGTGTTCAGCAAAGCTGAACAACTGCATACTGACACACAATGGTCGTGCGGTGTTGCCCTTGTGTTATCTAAGTCACCAGCGCCATTATCGCATCATTTGCAGAGGAGAACATCTTCTCTATATACGCCGACACGAAATTATTCACCGGCACCATCATTGATATGAGCAGGGCAAGCCCTACAAGTATCTTTCCCTGCATCTGTATTACAAAAACGTGTATCTGCGGAATGAGCTTCATCAGAAGCCCCAGCGATACCTCAAGCACGAACTCCGCCGCCACGAACGGAAGCGCCAGCCTCATCGCCAGCAAAAATACCGACGAGAACAGCTCTATCGCAAACCGGCAGCCGCCCTGATAGCTTATCTCATACGCCCCTGCCCCTATCGCATCAAACGTCCTTACCGCCATATTTATAAGGATAAGGTGACAGTTTGTCGTGAAGAAATAGAGCATGAACATTATATTGAAAAATGTACCCATCGTCGCCGACTGAATGTTTGTCAGAGGGTCCATGGTCTTTGCCATTGAAAAGCCCAGCTGCGTGTCCATTATGTCCGCTGCGAACATCAGCATATAGTAGTAGACGTTAAAGACGAACCCCAGCAGAAAGCCTATAAAGAACTCCCCCATTATCCCGACTAAGAAGGACAGCACCGAGCCGTCAAACTCATAGAAGGGTACGAGCGGTGAAACTATTATAGTCAGGCACATAAGCAGTGCAGGCTTTACACCGGCAGGCATTCTTGCCTGCTGCATGACGGGGTTAAAAAGTATTATCGCTGCAAGCCTTACAAACACGAATATATAAATATGCAGGTCCTCTATCGTTATACCCAAACTTGCCATAACTCACCTACAAATTAGCTATGCGGTCAAATATCATTTTGAAAAAGTCGTCCATGAGCGTCATCATCCATGTGCCTGCCACAAGCAGTATGAGCGCTATTATTATCAGCTTCGGCACAAACGTCAGCGTCTGCTCGTGTATCTGCGTAGCAGCCTGGAATATTGCGACTATAAGCCCTATAACTATCGAGGCGATGAGCAGCGGCCCTGCAATTTTAAGCACGACTGTGAACGCCTGTGAAAATATCGTAAGCAGATCGCCCGATGTCAATTGATCTCGCCCCTTTAACTAATGAAATCCAACGATTAGACTCTGTATCAGCAGGCTCCAGCCGTCAACAAGTACGAACAGCATCAGCTTGAACGGCAAAGCGATAGTTGCCGGCGGAAGCATTACCATACCCATTGACATAAGCGTTGATGATACGATTATATCTATTATCAGGAAAGGTATATACAGCAAAAATCCTATCAGGAAAGCCCTTTTTATCTCGCTCGTTATAAAAGACGGTATGACCACCACGAGCGGCAGCTTGGTCAGATCCTCCGAGATCTCCTGATGATCTATCTGCGCTATATCCTTGTCCTCTGCCAAAGATATGAACATATCAAGATCGTCATTGTAGACCTGTTTTAGCATAAACTCCTTTAGCGGCACACCTGCTGCCTCTATCGCCTCACGCTCGTTAAGCTCGCCTGCGACGTAGGTGTCATAAGCCTGCTCCTTTATCTGTGTAAATGTCGGGAACATCACGAATATCGTCAGGAACAAAGAAAGCCCTATCAGCACCTGGTTGGGCGGTGATGACTGCGTACCTATCGCAGAGCGCAGGAACGACAGCGAGATTATTATTCTCGTAAAGGACGTCATCACCAGCAAAAGCGACGGTATCAGCGCAAGTATCGCCAGTAAGAAAAGCAGATCGAGCGCACTTGACGAGCCGTTAGCCTCGCCCGTGTCAAGCGAAACATCGACAGTCGCAGCCCTTGCACTTATAAGCCCGGCACTGATGCTCACCACCACGCCCAGCACACCGAACAGCAAACGGAGGATATGCTTTTTTAAACTATGAGCATTACTCATTATCCTTTTCTTCCTCCTGCCCGACAGCTCCGCTGTCATTATCTGCCGCAAACGGCATCCCGGTGTCACGCCCGAGCTTTTTGTTTATATTGTATTTAAGCGCATCGGCAAAGCTGATATTGCCTCCCTTGCCCCCTGCGCCGACTGTATTCTGCGGCAGCTCGGCTTCATACCCTACAAGCAGATCCTCCTCCGAAAGCTCAGAGATAAGGCTTATCTTGTCGGGGGCTACTCCTAAGAGGAATATCCTCTCGCCTGCTCTTGCGATAGCTATGCTCATATCCCTGCCGACAGGAACGCTTTCAAGGATCTTCAGATTCTTGCCGCCCTTGCCGTTTAAGGAATACCGCTTGCCTATCAGCTTTGTGGAGATATATGCTAAATACAGTATCCCCACAAACAGCACAAGCCCGAATATAAGCGAAAACACGCTCTTTAACATTTTACTCCCCCTGTTATCAGCCCATGCCGTTCTTGGCAGAGCCTACCAGCTCGGTTATACGCACGCCGAAGTTGTCATCAATAACGATAACATCGCCCCTTGCTATGAGCTGACCGTTGACCGTTATATCCACAGGCGCACCTGCCTGCTTGTCTATCGGGATTATGGTACCCTGCGAGAAGTTCATTATCTCCTTCATCTTCTTTTTGGTCTTGCCTATCTCGATGCACACGTTCATAGGCACTTCCATAAGAAGATCCATATTACCCGGCATACCCGACATCCCGTCATCTGCACCCGTATCGAACCTCGGGAATGACGACGGTGATATATTGAGCGCCGGAGAATTGGTATTTCCCGCCGGGCGCTGCTGTGACTGCTGCCTTACATTCTGCTTGTTCACAGGGGCAGCGCTCTGCATATTTGATGACGCTGTCATCTGCTGCTGAGCTTCATCATTTCCGCCTGCCATCTCATAGTATTTTGTGAGGTTGCTTACCAGCATCTCATCAAAGCTGAATGCCGCCTTGCCTTTAAGTATCGTGCCTACCTCGTATTTTACATTTACCGTAGCGCACTCGTTGAGCTCCTTGCCGCCGAAGGCATTCGCCACCACATTGTTGCCCTCAAACTGCATAAGCGCCGAGATAGATGCGTTAGCGTCCACCCCGAAGAACTCGCCCACCGAGCCTGAGAGCTTTGCCGACACCTGCGACATTATCTCCTTTATCATACCCAGACTCATCTCGTCAAACTCTATCTCATCGCTGTCCGAATCCATCAGGAGCCTGAGTATTACCGCCAGGTCTATCTCCCTGAACACTGCGACCGCCTTGCCGCTTATATCGCCAACAAATACTATGTTGAAATAAAGCGCAGGCGTTACAGCACTGTAATCTGTATCCTTGATAGTATGCACGGCAGCCGGCTGCGTCTGTGCAGTTATCTCAGCCCCGAGTATCGGCGAGAGCGCATCGAGCGCAGTATTCACCGAATCCGCAAGCAGCTGTGAAATTTTATCAAACTTTGATCTGTCAAGACTCATTAAAAATTATCTCCTTACTCGTTACTTTCATGTATGCTCTCGGTGATCTTGACCGCTTTTTTGATATTGGTCTGCCCGAGCTTGGCTTTGAACCACGGAACATGGTCAACCTCTATGATTATATCATCCGTCAGTTTTTTATCAAGCGGTATTATATCGCCGACTTTAAGGCTCATGACCTCCTGCATATCAAGTGTAAGCTCGGCAAATACAGCCTTCAGCTCAATGCTTGATTCGCTCAGTGTCTCGATTATCACATCACGCCTTCGCTGATCTCTCTCAGGGTCTATCGGCTCGAAGTTCTGTGTATCGGTCTTCTGCCCGTGCAGCTTTTCCATAAGATCCTCCAAAAACTGCGCCGAGTATGCTATGCTTATCGTAGACACGGAGTTTTTCACCGAAACATCAAAGCTCATAACGAGCCTTACATCGCTCTCGCTCCTTACATCTATCAGCTTCGGGTTAGTCTCGCTCTTCTCATAGCTTATCTCAGTAGTTACAAGCGAGCTCCACGCAGCGCTCAGCATATCGCAAAAGCGTGTGATGAGGTTTTTCATTATGGCAAGCTCTATATCCGTGTGCTGCCTTTCTATCTCCATTTCCTTGCCGGGACCGCCCAGCAAAATATCTATCAGCAGATACGAAAGCTTAGGCGGTACATGGAACATGACCCTCGGGTCACGGAACTCGGTATCTATAACTGTGAACCCGAGCAGCCCTATCATCGTGTACTTGGGCAGCTCCTCGAGGTAGACGGTAGTACGCTTTTCCTCGATCCGTGGGTTGTATACCGAGCAGTTTTCCCTTGTCATCGCCGTCAGCCCCGAGCCTAAGTGCTTGGCAAAGGCATCGGTTATACGGTTGAGCGCCTTTACGTCCTCTTTGGTGAACTTCTTCGGCACTCGAAAATCATACAGAACTGCTTTTTTCGCCGTCAGATCGGCAGGATTTATATGCTGCTCCTGTGTTTCGGGATTGCTCATATTATTCTTCCTTCTGATTATTTAGTGTTTTATGCGTCAAGGTCGCCGCCGAACTTTTTAAGTGAGTTTATCGTCACCCTGCACCCCGGCTTGACGTGCTGCATTATAAACTTCATTATATTCTCCGGTACTGCCGCACAGCCGCCTGTATAGGGGCGGTTTATCCTGAAGCAGTGCAGAAAGAACCCGAAGCCCTTTTTCTCCACGCACTCTGAATTATACCCCATATTCAGTACATACTGATAAGCCGCATCAAAGTCTGCGATATGCTCGCTTTCCTCTGTATTGAGATCCGGCACATCGTTTACCGACACCAGCTCGTTAAAGTGCATACCCTCTCTTGCGTCGCCCGACCAGTAGTAGCTGTCGTCCACCTTGGTGTACTCCATCTGACACCCGGGATCATCTGCAAGACCGAACGCCTTATCCACCGTAAAAGTACCTACCGGCGTGAGCGTCTGCTCGATATTGGCATCTCCCAGCCCTTCAAGTCCTATAAAGCCGGGCGTTGCTATAAGCTGCTGCCATTTGCCGCTTTCGTCCTTTTCGTGCATAGTGATGTACGCCGTACTCTTGTCAACGCCTGCTATGACTATCATCTGCTCTGAATCCTTTGCAGCGTCGAGCTTAGTCACCCACTCAGGCGAGGGGCGCACCTCCTGCTTAGTCATATACAGCTCATCGCTCCCCTGTACCTGCCCGGCATCTGCCTCCGGCTCAGCCTGCGCTGCCGTCGTGGCAGTCGTTGTCTGCGCCTGCGACTCACTGCCGGAAGAAGAAGAACTGCCCCCGCACCCCGACAGAGCGCCGCACAGCATCACTGCCGCAGCAAGCGCCGATATGGTCTTTTTCATCATATCACATTACTCACTTTCCTTAGTCTCTGTCTCAGCCGCCTTGTCATCAGCCGCCTCGCTCGCTTCGCCCTTTACGGCATCCGCGACCGCACTGCCTTCAAGTATCTTGTCGTAGTCATAGTCCATACCGATAAGGCTTTTTAGCAGATCGTTCTTGATAAGCGGTGAGTTTACGCCTATGATAGAGATCTCAACACGCCTGTTTTTCATTCTGCCCTTTTCGGTCGAGTTGTCAGACACAGGGTAGAGATTTGAAAGCCCCAGCGGAAACAGCTTCTTAGGCTCTATATTGTAATTTGTTTCAAGGTAATTGGCTATCGTGCTTGCACGCTCACTTGAAAGTATCCTCGAATCCACCTCCGAGCTGTCATACTCTGCGGTATGTCCCTTGATAATAACGACAGCGAGCTTATCCTCTATCTCCGAGAGCTTCTGCCCGAAGAAGTCAAGGAAGTCATAGCTTGATTCTCTCAGCACTGCGGAGTCAGGCTCAAAAGCTATCATATCCTGGAATTTCAGATAGATGTTTTCTTTATTCGTGCCATTTGATGTATCGCCGTCATCCTCGCCCTGCTGTGCGACCTCAGTTGTAGCCTCCTGCTCATCGAGGTATTCGACCAGTGCGGTGTAAAATTCATCAAACTCCGTAAGACCCTCGCCGTCAGGCTCGTCCTCGCCCGTGTTCTGCGCCGGGCTGTCGCCCTCGCCGTCCACGACTAATACTATCTGATCGACCTTGGTCTTGCCGTTTTTATTAAATGCCTTTACTATCTCTGCCCACTTAGATTCCTCGATAGAGGACATAGAGTAGAGAACAATAAAGAATGTAAGCAGCAGCGTTACCATATCGCCGTATGTGTCCATCCAGCTGCCGCCGCTTTCCTCACCGCCGCCTTTTTTTCT
This sequence comes from Ruminococcus sp., assembly GCA_017470535.1. GTDB lineage: Bacteria > Bacillota > Clostridia > Oscillospirales > Ruminococcaceae > NK3A76. The sequence continues at coordinate 15,446 of JAFUYP010000079.1, forward strand.
CGCCAACTGCCTCACTCCTTTCCAATGCACAATGCACAATGCACACTGCACAATTGATCCCAACCGCCATTATGTATTGTAAAAAGTGCCTATATTTTTATTTCATATGTATCCGACAGCCGCCCCACAATACCAACCATTGTGCATTGTACATTGTGAATTGTGAATTGTACATTGTACATTGTGCATTGTGAATTGTGAATTGTGCATTGTGCATTGTCAAATACGTCCGTCGTCATTGAACTTACCGGCGTCGCCCTTGCCGCCCTTCTTGCCCTTTGCGTTTGCAGGGAGGAGCTTGACGAGCTTATCCTGGATAAGGTTAGGGTTGTCGCCTGCGAGAATACCCTGAACGCCGACAACGATTATCGACTTGCAGAGCATTTCAGATTCATGCCTGATCTTTAACTTGTTAGCTATCGGCTTGAAGATAAAGCTCGAAAGGAACGAGCCGTAGAATGTCGTGATAAGCGCTACCGCCATGTTTCCGGCGAGCGCCTCCGAGTCTGACAGGTTGCCGAGGAGGTTTATAAGACCGATAAGCGTACCTATCATACCGAACGACGGCGCATAGTCCGAGCCTTTTAAGTAAAAGCCCTGACACTGCGAATGCCGCTCCTCCATGTAATCAAGCTCATTGTCCATCATTTCCTGCACCTTCTGCGGGTCTACCGAGTCGCAGACCATCATCAGTGCGTTTTTCATAAACTTGTCCTCTATGCCCTTTACCTTTTCTTCGAGGGCGAGGACGCCGTTTATCCTTGCTTCCTTAGCAAAGTCTATTATCTGCTCGATTATCTCGTTAGGGTTCTTGTTCTTATCCTTGAACATCATAGCCATGTGCTTTGGCATCTTCTTGAAAAACGACATCGGGTAAGATACGAACAGAGCGCAGAAAGTACCTCCGACAACTATCGCTATCGACGGAATATCTATAAATGATTTTATAGAAGCTGGTGTTACCATATAGCCGCCCGTTTCAGGATCAGTGCCGAGCATGATAGAGAACACTATCAGACCCATACCGACTACCCAGCCAATGATTGACGAAATATCCATAATTTTTAGATCATGCCCCTTTTCTTAGATTTTCAGAAGGGGCATCTACCCCCTTTTATTTTTAAGGCAATACCGCACAGAGGGGCTTACCCCCCTGCGCAGTGTCGCCGATATTCTTACTTACGGGCGCTTTATCTCAGCCCCGAAATATACATTGCTCACGCACTTCTGGCGAAGCTCTGTTATCTTGTCAAGCACCTCCGCCAGACTTTCAGCTACGATATATATTTTGCCGTTTGTGAGCTTTATCGTAGTATCGGGGCATTCCTCGATAGTTTCTATCAGGTCGTCATTGAGTGCGAATTTCGTGTCATTCTGTCTTGTTAAAACTATCATAAGACCCCTCCTTTTATGTCAGGCGCCAAGCCTTATCTCTTGAGGTTTATAAGCTCCTCGAGCATCGTATCTGATACAGTGATAAGTCTTGAGCAAGCCTGGAAGCCTCTCTGTGTTACGATCATGTCAGAAAATTCCTGTGACAGATCGACGTTTGAAGTTTCAAGCGTACCGCCTGCTATCGGACCCGAGCCGTCCTCGCCTGCTATGCACAGATGCGGCTCGCCTGAGTTTACCGTTTTCTGGAAGTATGTAGAGCCCACCTGAGCAAGACCTGCCGGGTTGTCGAATGTCGCAAGGTCTATCCTTCCCAGCTCAACAGTACCGAGCGTCGGGTGTGTGCCGTAGATAACGCCGTTGTAGCCGATAGCCACACCTGTCAGATCTGCAAATGTCTGTGCGCCGCCCTCTGTGCCGCCGCCGAGTGCGAAGGAAGTAGCGCCAAGACCTAAGTTCTTAGCCGGTGCGGAAGGTACGCTCGCCTCGTCTGCCGTATAAGCCCCTGCATAGGTCTTAACATTGTTCCAGTTCGGGAATGTCAGCACGAAGTCATCGCCCTCTGTGCTGCTCTTCATCACGACTGAGCCGGTAGTTTCCATCTGCGCCTTTGTTATAGTTGCGCTGTATTTGCCGTTGCCTGCCGTTATAGTGCAGGTGCCTGCGTTATCATCTACCGTGATATTGAAATCCATGTTGTTCGAGTAGTTGAATTCATCTCCCACGCTCTTTACCGAGAACGCCCTTGAAAGATCCTTCGGGAGATTTACAGTACCGGACGCTACGCCGAAGTTGGTATTTACTATCTGCTCACCTGTCAGCGGAGTTTCAAACGCCGACTGCGAGTCAAGGTCTACCCTGAAATTGCCTGCCGGGTGAGCCACACCGCCGTTTGCCGCCATGATAGCATCGTTTATAGCATTTTCAAGATCGGTTATGCTGTCAAATGTCTCATTCGAGTTGAGTGTAACAGTTATCGAGTTTGAAGACACAACAGCCTCAGCCTTCTGCCCTATCGGCAGGTTCGAGCTTGACGTAAAGTTAAATGACAGATTGCCGCTTGAATTTTCAGCAGTCGAGCTTACCTTTACATTGATGCCGTTTATAACGTCAGATGCCGACGCAACAGCCGGGCTTTCATAAGGAAGTGAGATCCTTATCCTCTGGGAAGATGCGCCCTGGTTCATATTGTTGCTTGAAACGCCGAGTACGAAGTTGCCGTTTACGTCAACTAAGTTGCCCTCTGCGTCAACGTCGAGCATACCTGCCTTTGTGTAGAAGATATTGCCGTCGCCGTCCATTACCTGGAAATACCCGTCACCCGTGATAGCCGCATCAAGTGCAAGACCTGTCGTCGCCATTACGGAAGTTGACTGGTTCACGTCTGTCGAGCCTATCTTAGCGCCGTAGCCTATCTGTACGGCATTTGTACCGCCCTTTGCAGCGGTAGCCTCGGTAGCAGCCCTTGATGTCTGGTAGTAAACATCTCTGAAAGTAACTCTGCTCGCCTTGAAGCCGTATGTAGAAACGTTTGATATATTATTACCTATAACGTCCATTTTAGTCTGCTGTGTTGTCATACCTGCAACGCCTGAATATAAACTTCTTATCATAAAATTATCCTCCGTTCATTAAATTTCTAAAACGGTAAGGTGAGAGAGCGTCTGTCGTTCAGCCCCCTCAAAGACCCCTTTAAAAGTCCAGCCTTATACTATTACCGTTCCTTCGATGTTCGTAAAGCAATTACCGACAAGCTCCTCGTTTGAAACTGTCGTTATCACCGTGTTGTTCTTGACGCTCACGATATACGCCGACTTATCGACAAGTATCAGTGTGTCGTCAAGTCCCTTTTCTCTTGCGATCTCAACGCCTGCATTGAGCCGCTCCATATTGTTGTCACCGACGTCTATATTTCGCTCTACCACTCTGTTTACTGCGTGCTTTGAGAAATTGAGCCCGCTTGAGGAAAGCTGCTGTTTTAGCACCTGATCAAAATTGGCTGTGTACAGACTGTCATTGACCGATGCGGTCGTAGTCTGCGGAATGCCGGTCGTTATAGGCGCTGTGAGCCTTAACATTTTGACGTCCATATTCACAAGACCCCTTTCCCTTTCTTAAAATTAGCTGCCGCCCTGACCTTACTCCTCGGTGCTCGGCTCGTTAAGTGCAGCCGCTGTGAGTATATCCGTATCAGCCTGAGCCTCGGGCACTGCCGCTGCCGTCTGACTGTCAGAAACGCTCTTTATATCTGCAAGAGAGAATTCCTTGCCGTTTACCGTCAGCTTGTAGTCATCGCCCACTAAGGATACGTTCGTCACCTTGCCTGTGGTAGTCTCTACCTCGCCGCCCACATTGTAGACCGACGCCGTAACGTCCTTGCCGAGATACGACATAACAAAGCTCTGCTTAGAAAACTGTGCAAGATCCTGCATAGCCGACATTGACGAGAACTGTGCAAGCTGCGAGAGATACTGCGTATCATCAACAGGGTTCATAAAATCCTGATTGGTAAGCTGTGTCACCATAAGATTTAAAAAGTCCTGCACATTTACCTGCGACTGATCCTCGTTTGAGAATTTCACGTCCTTATACACCTTGTCTGCACTGGTCGTCTTTGATGTGCCGTTTAACATATCGGTATAATTTCTGTTGCCGATGCTGTCTATTCCCATAGTTTTTCCTCCTTTTTCAAATAGTTCTGTTCAACAGATCACTTGATCTGTAGCCTGTTGTCCTGGCGATGTTTTCGTCCTCGCCTGCTTCTTCATAGAGATTTTCCGCACGGTTCCTGTTGCCACTGTAAGCATTTTCCTGCTGCCCGTTGTAGCCGCCCGAGTAGTCATCAAGCTCGAACCCCGATGTGCTTTCGGCATTGCTTGCCGATGTCACGACTGCCGGGTTTATCTTCGCATCATACTCTGTCAGCCCGTCCTGTAACTGTATCAGCCTGCTGTTTATCATAGCCGCTGTCTTTTCGTTGGTCGCAAGAATATCGAACACAACGCCTGCGCTTGATTTTTCCATTCTTACGATTATCTCGCCAAGCCCCTGCGGATGAAGCCTTGCCGTGTAAAGCTGCCGCTCCTCGGTTATAGCCCTTGACAGGATATCGAGCGTCTGGTCAAACACCGCTCTCTGCTCGTCGGTCCCCTCCTGCAAAACGCCCGGCGCCTGAGTCTTTGAAAAGTCCACAAAGCCCATCTGCGCTGCCGCAGTTTCACCTGCTGCCTGCTGTGCCGTAAGCTGTGTGCCGTCCGTCTGCTGTGTGCCGTCCGCCTGCTGCGTGCCGTCCTCTGCTGCCTTTATGCTGTCCTTAGCCGTCTGTACAGCCTTTGAAAGGCTCAGCTGCTCGCTCAGCACATTGACCGTCTGATCGACCTCGTTTACCTCGCTCGTCACCGTGATGCCCGAAAGAGTTTTGAGCACCTCCTGCAGCGACTGCTCGTCCGTAACGCCTGCAAGCGCTGTCAGCAGCTTGTCAAGAGCGTCCGTGCTGCCAAGCATATCGGTAAGCTCCGAGAAGTAATTCTCGCCTATCTCGTCGATCATCTCGCCGCCGCTTAAAAGATCGGTATTGTCAAGCACCGCACTGTAAAGCCCGCTCTGCACCATTTCCATAGGGTCTTCGCTCATAAGCAGCGCCTGCATCTGATCCGAGCCGGTATACATATTAAGAAGATCCATAAGTATATCAGCATTCAGGTTTTCAGCGCCGTATTCGCTCATGATCTCATCGAGCGTATCGTAAAGCTCGCTTACGTCCTTATCCTCAGGCACAGTCTTTTCGCCTATCTCGTCAGCCGGCCTTGACGCCGCCGCATCTGCCGCATTAGCAGCTCTTGCCGCCCTTGCAGCCCTTGCCGCCCTTGCAGTCCTTGCGCTGTCCTTGCCGGACGAGAGCCTGTTGACTATGTCAAGGAAATCCACGTTCTGCACGTTTTTGTCCTTGACCCTCGACTCAGGCTTTGAATGGCTGACCTTCGCAGCCTCACCGGTAGCTACCGTACCGATATTTCCACTATCCATTGATCCACCACCTTCCTGTTTTTATTATTTTTTAAGGCAACACCGCAGACTCAAAGCCGCATACCGGCTCATCATCTACCCTGACCTGTGTTCCCTTGTATATTTCTGGGCTACGAACTCACTGATAACAAGATCCTGCTCCTTTGCAAGCTCCTTGTTATACTCTTCCCGCTTTTTGGCTTCTAAGTTGTCGTACCCCGAAACATCACGCTTTAGTGAGCTTACTCTTTCCTGCTGCCTGTCTATCGACACCTGCAAGAATTCCAGCCTCTCGCCGAGCAGCCGCTTTTCCTCACGCATACCGTTTTTCTGCGCCTCGTAGAGCCTTATCTTTGTGACATTCAGCCCCTGACGCATCTCGTCGTGCATTTCGTTGTTTACCTTTTCAAACTGCTCCTCCAGCTCGTCCATGCGGTCGTTGATGTTGTTTTTCTCCATCATCAGCCCGACAAGCACATTTTTTTCTCTGTCAAGCAGGATATTCTTGTAATCCCTTATCCTGCTCAGCGGAAATTCAAACTTCTTCAAGTGCTATCACTTCTATCCTCTGACTATCTTTTTCATCTCAGCGACCGTCTGCTCGAACGTGAACTTCTCGTCCACCTTCTGCGTCAGGAAGCCGTTTATCGCATCTATCTTCTTCATAGCGGTATCAAGCGCCGGGTTCGACCCTGCCTTGTACGCACCTATCGAGATAAGGTCTATATTATCATTATATACGCTCATCATGTTTCTTATCTCACCTGCAAACTCCTTCTGTTCGGGGCTTGCTATCGACGACATAAGTCTTGACAGGCTTGCAAGTACATCTATTGCCGGGTAGTGGTTGGTCATCGCTATCTTACGGGAGAGCATTATATGCCCGTCTATGATACCTCTTACCGTGTCGGCTACCGGCTCGTTGGTGTCATCACCCTCAACAAGCACGGTATATATCCCCGTGATAGAGCCGTTTTCAAAATTACCGCACCGCTCGAGCAGCTTAGGCAATGACGCATATATCGACGGCGGATAGCCTCTTGCAACAGGCGGCTCGCCGGTAGACAATCCTATCTCACGCTGCGCCATGCAAAAACGTGTGAGCGAATCCATCATAAGCAGCACATCTCTGCCCTGGTTCTTGAAAAACTCCGCTATCGCCGTAGCAGTCATAGCGCATTTGTTTCTCATCATAGCCGAGTTATCAGATGTCGCCACCACGACGACCGAGCGTTTCAGCCCCTCCGGACCCAGGTCCTTTTTCAGAAACTCCATAAGCTCTCTGCCACGCTCGCCGACAAGTGCCAGCACATTGACATCGGCGGTGACGTTTCTTGCTATCATGCCCATAAGCGTTGACTTGCCGACGCCCGAGCCTGCGAAGATACCTATTCTCTGCCCCTTGCCGAGCGTTATCATACCGTCTATCGCCTTGACACCGAGCGTTATCGGCTCCCGTATCTCGGGGCGGCGCATAGGGTTTGCGACCTTGCCGCTTATCGGGTAAAGCACCGTATCCTCAAGCGCCCCCAGCCCGTCTATCGGCCTGCCGATAGCATCGACCGTGCGCCCTATGAGTGAATCCCCCATCTGCACCCTGAGCTTTTTGCCGGTATTGTACACCATGTTGCCGTAGCCGATACCGTCAGTCTCGTCATACGGCATTATCTGCGTTATACCGTCGTGGAAGCCCACGACCTCGCTCATTATAGGCGGCTTGCCGGGTATCCTTATCTCGCACACATCGCCTATGCTCGCAAGCAGACCCGACACCTCTATTATCATGCCGACTATCTGCTCGACCTTGCCGAGCCTTGTATAGAAATTCATATGGCGCATCTCACGCCTTAGCTCTATTATCTTTTCAAACGAGCGGTTCATCTTCCTCATCACTCTCGTCTATGTTTTTAAGGTATTGTCTTATATTTTCAAACTGCACTGGGAGTGATGCGTCCACCACCTGCTCCTTGACTTCGAGTATCACGCTGCCGCCCTCCGGCATATTTGTCTTGAACTCAACATTCTCAAGCCCTGCCGAGCTGCGCTCTGTCTTTAACTTCTTAGCAAGCATCGACAGGTTCTCGCTCATAGTAACGCTTACATAGTCTGCGTCCTTGAACCCTAAAAGCGCACGCTTCACAAGGTTTTCAAGGTAGTAGTCATCGCTTTCGACCTTGCGCTTTACAACGTCCTCCGCCACATCGACGGCGAAGAATTTAAGCTGCTCTGCGTACTCATCGAAAGCCAGCTCCTGTGCCTTCTTTATCTCATCTATCTGCTCCGTCAGCTGAACAAAAAGCTCATTTATATGCTCCTGCTCCTGACGCTTGCCCTCTTCAAAGCCGTCTATCTTCGCCTGCTCCTTGAGCTGCTGCGCTTCAAGCTGTGCCTGCTCGATGATCTCCTGAGCCTGCACCTTTGAGCGCTCGACATTCTCCCTTGCTTCTCTCAGCGACTCATCGACCCTTGCCTTGCACTCCTCCTCTATCCTTTCGGATTCGGCTTTGGCATCTTTGAGAAGGTCACTATGCTTGTTTTCAAAATACTCCCTGAGCGCCTTCTGCGTGTTTTCATCAAACTGCGAGGCATCTATATTTGCCTGTTCGACAGACACTGCGTTCCTGTCCCTCTTCGGACGTTTAACTATGACCGCATCGGGTATCTCAACAGCCTTTGTGTTTTCTGTTACATTCTCGGGACTTATCACATTAAGCAGCAAGACTGACACCACCCTTATCGAATTATGCGATTATCTCATCATCGCCGCCCTTGAACAGCACGATGTCGCCGCTTTCCTCAAGACCTCTTATAACATCTATTATACGCTGCTGTGCAGCCTCGACATCACGCATACGCAGATTATGCAGATACTGCATATCCGACTGTATCATTTCCTTCTGACGTGAGGACATATTGTTAAATATCCTCTCCTGCACCTCAGCAGATGCAGCCTTTAGCGATACGGTTAGATCCTTCGTGTCGGCTTCTCTGATAAACGCCTGTATCTCCATGTCGTTGAGATTGATAATATCGTTGAACACGAACATGAGCTTTTTGATCTTGCCCACAAGCTCGGGGTTCGTGACCTCCATGCTCTCGAATACCGCCTTCTGCGACGGCTTGTCGATACGGTTCATTATCTCTGCGATGTACTCTACACCGCCATGCTCCGGCGCTGCCGCAGACACAGTAAAAGTGCCCGCCAGCTTTTTCCTGAGCATTCTCTCAACTATCGCTATTATATCAGGGTTTCCCTTATCAAGGTTCGAGATCCTCTCGATTATCTCTATCTGCTGCTCTCTCGGCAGCTCTGAGATTATCTTTGAAGCCTTGTCGCTCGATGCGTGCGAAAGCACCACCGCTATCGTCTGCGGATGCTCATGCTGCAAGGTCATAAGCAGATTTCTGTTATCTACTTCATTTACGAACGAAAACGGCGTGCTGTCCATTTTGTTCGTAGCCCTGAAAATAAGCTCCTCCGCCTTCTTCTCACCGAACGCCTTGTCGAGCAGGCTCTTCGCATAATCGGAGCCGCCCTCGGTTATAGCCTTCTGTGCGACGCACATCTCGTAGAATTCGTTTATTATATCTTCCTTTTCCTCGGCGGTAAGGCTCTTTATCTGCGCTATCTCAGCGGAGAGAGTCTCGACCTCCCCCTCATGCAGATACTTTACCACCTCAGATGCCGGCGATGTACCAAGAGCTATCAGCACAGCAGCAGCCTTTGTGCGGCTGTTCATCTTAGAAACAGAGCTTTTGCGCTCACCGCTCTCATTTTCCTGCTTTGCCAAAGCGACCTCTGCTGCGGCAGCCGCAGCCTCAGCCTCCTCCTGCGCCTTTGCTCTCTTAGAAGATGCCTTTTCTCTTTTTGATGCCATTAAAGCTCATCTCCTCCGCCATCAACAGGAGCGTCACCGTCCTCAGCGTTTTCCGCCTCCTGCTCATAAAGCTCCTGCTCGTTTATCATAGAGCGTATGATAGCTGCCGTAAGCTCGGGGTTTGAAAGTGCGAACTTCTTGACCTCCTCGGCAGTTTCCTTTTGCAGCTTGTTGTTCTCATTAGCCTGCTCGATAAGCGAGCGGCGTCTTGTATCCTCAAGCTCCTCTTCAAGCTCATCCATCTTACGCTTGTTGATATTGTCTATCTCTTTGAGTTTCTTCTTGTTCTTGCTTGTCACTATCAGTATTATGATAACAGCGATGAGCAGCAGCGCTCCTATTATAACGAGCAGCCAGAACAGTACGTTCTTCGTAAGCGGAGTAGTTACCTCCTCCTCCTCTTCCTTCTCAGCAGCACCACGCCAGTCGTAAACTGTTATCTTGTTAAGGTCATATATGCTCGTAGCATTCTTGACAAGAGCTGATATCCTGTCACGCTCTGCATCTGTCAGAGGATTATCGGTCTTGACGGTTATCGACACCGATGCGTCCTCTATGATGCCCTGCGCCTTCTCCGTCTGGGTGAGCGCATAGCTTACAGCGTTATCCACCTCATGCTCATAGTAATCCGGGTCGTTCCTGAGTGCTTCCTCGTCCTCGTTGGGGTACTGGGGAACGTCGGTGTTATCCTCCTCCCCCGTAACTCCGCCGTTTGCGTTGTCCTCATCACGGTCGCCGGTATAGGTTATCTTTTCCCAGTCAACTATATTTCCCTCTTCCTCGAAGTATCTCTTCATCTCCTCGGTTATCTTGTCATAGTTGACCTTTACACTTGCAGCCGCCGCCACATTGCCTACCCCGTAGGGATTAGACAGGATCTCCTCGACTGCCTCCTCGATACGCTCTCTTACTATCCTTTCATAGCTTTCCCGTGTACCGAGCTCATACTCCTCCGCAGTAGCGTCCGAGCCGCCAAGCTCCTTGCCCGTCCTTGTATCTATGACAGTAACGTCATCGGGGCTCATCTGCTGCGCAGAGTATGCGACAAGGTTCTTTACCGCCTGAACGTTCTGCGAGGTAAACTGCGTGTTTCCCTTGAGCGTCAGCGTAACGCTCGCCTTTGCCTTATCCGTTGTCTCCTGCCATGCGTAGTTTGACGTTTCGGGGTAGGATATAGTCACCACCGAGCCTTTTACGCCGTCGATACGGTTAAGTGTCGTTTGCAGCCTGTCCTGCAATTCCATGATGATGAGCTTTTTCTTTTCGGAATCGGTCATCGTCATGCTCAGGTTATCTATATAAGTTGAATAGGAGGGTGCGGACTGGGGGTAGCCCTGTGCCGCAAGCTCATATACGAGCTTATCCCATTCTTCCTCTCTTACCATTATCTGACCTTCGCTGTTGATTATCGCATCGACATTCTCATTCTGAAGGTACTGATAGACCTCTGATGCCTCGGTGCTCTCCATATCGGGGAACAGCACCACATAGCCGTTGGTACGGGAATTAAGGAATATCGTCAGCCCTATTGCCGTACCGAGTATTATGACGACGCCTATTATTATCAGCCGTTTCACGACCTTTGACAGACCGCCCCACCACTCTTTGAGCTTAGCACCGATAGCCTGTAATCTTTCTTTCATACTTTTCTACCACTTCACAAATAAAATAAATTCCGACAGCAAAGATCAAATATTCATCTGCATTATCTCTCTGTAAGTATTGACCGCCCTTGTAGTTATCTGGGTCGTCATCTGTATCGCCATCTGTGCCTTTGTCGCTGTCAGCATGACCGAATTAAGATCATCAGTGTTGCCCACCGCAAGGTCATATGATGCCTTGTTCGATGCTTCTTCAAGCCCACGCACATTGCTAATCGCCTGTTCGAGCTTCTGCTCGAACGATGCGCCGCTGCCGTCAGTCTTTATGATATTATTCGCCCTGTCCGCTATCGGCTCGATAGTTTTAAGAGGTGTAAGCGGTGTTATAAGTGAAGGCATTTATATCTCCCCCTTCTTACTGTCCTATCTCCAGTCCCTTCGCAGCCATTGCCTTGACTACCGAAAGCGCTGTAAGGTTTGCTTCGTATGCTCTTGTCGCTTCGAGCAGGTCTATCTGCTCCTCGGCGTTGTTCACATTGGGCATATAGATGTACCCGTCCTCGTCCGCAAGCGGATTATCAGGGTCATATACCGGGTTTACGTCCTCGCCCAGCTCGACCGTTTCTGTAACTCTCACGCCGCCGCCGTATACCATGTTGACGCTTTCGTCAAACGTCATCGGGCGCTCACGGAAGACCACCTGCTTTCTCTGATACGCCTCCTCGGGAGTGGACGCTGCGACATTCTGGTTTGCGATATTCTGGAGAATAACGTCTGTTTTGTACCTCTCAGCCGTAAGAGCCGAGCCTGTGATATTAAGTGAATTCAAAAATGCCATTTCCCTGCCCCCTTATCATCTGAACGTAGCGTTCGTAAGAACGTACTGGTAATTTCCGATAGTCGAGTTCATCTTTTCGATTATGTACGACTGCTGGAGGTATGTCGAGTAAAGCTCGAGCGATTCCTTGTCAGCATCGACATTGTTGCCGTCGGTGGTGAAATAGGTATCCTCCGTCTGGGTAACAGCAGTCTCAAACTGATAGCTGCCGCCGCGCTTTGCGCTCTCATACTCACGGTCAAGAAGATCCCTGAAACTGACCTCCTGGGTCTTATAGTGAGGCGTGTCGATATTTGCAAGATTGTTGGTTATTACCTGCTGCTTTACATTCAGCATATTCAGGCTTGATTCCATCGCTTTGAAATCTATCGAATCGAACAGCATAAAGATACCTCCTAATTTGTTAAAGCATTTGATTAAGTCGTCCACCGACAATTATGTTATTATCTATACTATACCAAGTTAATTATACTACATAATGGTACAAAAATCAAGTCACTTGACGAAATTTATTTAAAATAGTACAATTTACCACCTATGTTTTAGCGTTTTACACAAAACCGGCAAAAAAAGTTTGGCAATATTATCCACAAACCTCTCCGTACATCACGCCTATGGTCGGCGCTTACAGAGATACTTATGTGTTTACTGGGGGAAACCCTTTTGAAAAAGGGTTATCCCCCAGACCCCCTTCCTAAAACTTTTGACCCATTTTTTCATAAAGGGCATATATGCCCTTTATGAAAAAATAAATTGAAAGTC
>JAFUYP010000080.1 GCA_017470535.1 Ruminococcus sp.
CTTCCTAAAACTTTTGACCCATTTTTTCATAAAGGGCATATATGCCCTTTATGAAAAAATAAATTAGAAGTCTTTGGAAAGGGGTTCGGGGGAGAACCTTTCTTCAGAAAGGTTTCCCCCGATAAAATACATAAGCATTTTTACGCTCACCACCCACAGGGGCGGTTTTTTATGGTCTTATTTTTACTTTGGGGCGTGGGTATTTTGAGGGAGTGGGGGATACCTTATCGACGATTATAAGCGTTCTGCCGTCGCCGTTCGGGAGTGAGTATTCCTTTACCTCACGCACCTTGCCGCCTAAGCGTTTTATGTTTGGCTTTGCTTCGTCAAGCTCCTGCCCGCCTGATGAGCCTTTGAGTGCATAGAACGCACCCCCGACTCTGACAAACGGCAGGCAGTATTCCGCAAGGATATACATAGGCGCTACCGCTCTGGCGCAGGCTATATCGTACTGCTCCCTCAGACTCTCGCTCTTGCCGCCGTCCTCCGCACGGGAGTGTATACAGTCAGCGGAAAGGCTGCACTTTTCAGACAGCTCGTCTAAGAATCTTATCCTTTTATTCAGGCTGTCAAGCAGCGTGAGCTTTATATCATCTCTGACTATTCTGAGCGGACATGAGGGGAACCCTGCCCCCGTGCCTACATCAATAACGCTCGCACCCTCCGGCAGAGGGGCAAGTGTAAATGGGTATATACTGTCATAAAAGTGTTTGAGCATTATCCCCTCATCGTCGGTAATGGCGGTGAGGTTTATTTTCTTATTCCATTCTTTGAGCAGCTCGGCGTAGGTGATGAGCCTGTCAGCGGCGCTGTCACCAAGCGTTATACCGCCCTGTGAAAACAAGTCAGTGAGCTTATCCTTTTCTATCATAGTGCGATCCTTTCGTTGATCTATACCGCAAAAGGCTGCCCCGGCGGAGCAGCCTTTAATTGATCTATTCTGTTATATCAGCGTGATGTGCCTGGAGTGACTTGACACCGAAGTGTGTGTTGAGCTTGATAGCCTTTATACCCTCAGCGCTTGCCTTGGCAGCAGCCATTGTTGTGATATAGGGTACTCTGTGCTTGATAGCAGCCTTTCTTATATAGCTGTCATCGTGAACGCTCGTCTTGCCGGCAGGGGTGTTGATGATAAGCTGTATCTCGCCGTTTGCGATCTCGTCGGCGATATTCGGTCTGCCCTCGTAGATCTTATAGATCTTCTTGACCTTGATGCCTGCTTCCTTTATCATCTCATAGCTCTTGCCTGTTGCAAGTATATTGAAGCCCAGCTCGTCAAATGCCTTTGCTATATCGAGCAGCTCGGGCTTGTCTCTGTCGTTTACCGAGAGAAGCACCGTGCCCTCCTGCGGAAGCCTTGTCTGCGTTGCCTCCTGAGCCTTATAGTAAGCCTCGCCGAAGCTCGGGGATATACCGAGGACTTCGCCTGTCGATCTCATCTCAGGTCCGAGAACAGGGTCGACCTCCTGGAACATATTGAACGGGAACACAGCCTCCTTGACACCGTAGTGACCTATCTTCTTGTCCTTGAGCGCCGGAACAGGGCTCGGTCTGCCTGTAAGAGGTGCTGTGATTATCTCGGTGGCTATCTTTACCATATTGACATCGCACACCTTTGATACCAGCGGAACTGTTCTCGATGCACGGGGGTTAGCTTCAAGAACATACACAGTGTCGCCCTCGATAGCGTACTGCATATTCATAAGACCCATAACGTTCATCTCGACTGCTATCTTCTTTGTGTACTCCTTGATAGTAGCGACCATTTTGTCGGAGAGGTTCTTTGAGGGTAGTATGCAAGCCGAGTCGCCCGAGTGAACACCTGCAAGCTCGATATGCTCCATAACTGTCGGAACAAAGCAGTTCTCGCCGTCCGAGATAGCATCAGCCTCGCACTCTGTTGCATGATTTAAGAATCTGTCTATAAGTATCGGTCTGTCGGGGGTCACGCCGACTGCCGCAGACATATAGACCTTCATCATCTCGTCGTCGTGGACTATCTCCATACCTCTGCCGCCTAAAACGTAGGACGGGCGAACCATTACGGGGTAGCCTATCTTATTTGCTATCTCAAGTGCTTCGTCTACATTTACTGCCATACCTGCTTCGGGCATCGGGATACCGAGCTTATCCATCATAGCACGGAAGTGATCTCTGTCCTCTGCAAGGTCGATAGTTTCAGGTGTAGTACCTAAGATATTCACGCCGTATTTTTTCAGGTCGTTTGCAAGGTTCAGAGGTGTCTGACCGCCAAACTGTGCGATAACGCCGACCGGCTTTTCCTTTTCGTGTATGCTCAGTACATCTTCAAGCGTCAGCGGCTCAAAGTAGAGCTTATCCGATGTATCGTAGTCGGTAGAAACAGTTTCCGGGTTGCAGTTGACGATTATCGACTCAAAGCCCAGCTTTTTAAGGGCAAGTGCCGCATGAACGCAGCAGTAGTCGAATTCGATGCCCTGACCTATCCTGTTAGGGCCGCCGCCCAATATCATTATTTTGGGCTTGTCGTTATTTGACGGGCTCTTGTCCTCGTCAAGGTGATATGTGGAGTAGTAGTAAGCCGCATCCTGTGTACCGCTTACATGAACGCCCTCCCATGCTTCCTTTATACCGAAGCCTATCCTTGCGTTTCTTATCTCTTCCTCTGTCACTTCGAGCAGAGAGCTTAAATATCTGTCAGAGAAGCCGTCGAGCTTAGCCTGCTTTAAAACGTCCTTTTCGGGAACGCTGCCCTTGTTTGCAAGAAGTGCCTGTTCTTCATCGACAAGCTCCTTCATCTGTTCTAAGAACCAGTGCTTGATCTTTGTGAGCTCCCAGATCTCGTCGATAGTTGCACCCTTTCTGAGTGCTTCATATATGATAAACTGTCTTTCGCTTGTCGGGAACCTGAGCTTCTGCATAAGCTCGTCCTTTGTAAGAGAATTAAAGTCCTTTGCAAAGCCAAGACCGTATCTGCCTGTTTCAAGCGATCTGATAGCCTTCTGGAAAGCCTCCTTATAGGTCTTGCCAATGCTCATTACCTCGCCGACTGCACGCATCTGTGTGCCGAGCTTGTCCTCAGCGCCCTTGAACTTTTCAAACGCCCACCTTGCAAACTTTATAACTACATAATCGCCGTCGGGCACATACTTATCAAGTGTGCCGTACTTGCCGCAGGGTATCTCATCAAGTGTAAGACCGCACGCAAGCATTGCAGACACGAGCGCTATCGGGAAGCCGGTAGCCTTTGATGCAAGTGCCGATGAACGTGATGTACGGGGGTTTATCTCGATAACGACTATCCTGCCTGTTTCGGGGTCTCTTGCGAACTGGCAGTTACAGCCGCCGATGACCTCGATAGATTCGATTATCTTATAGGACATCTCCTGAAGCTCTTTCTGAACGTCCTCGGGGATAGTCAGCATAGGTGCGGAGCAGAAGCTGTCACCGGTATGAACACCGATAGGGTCGATGTTCTCTATGAAGCAGACCGTTATCTTATTGTTTGCAGCATCTCTTACGACCTCAAGCTCCAGCTCTTCCCAGCCGAAGATGCACTCCTCAACGAGCACCTGTCCCACAAGGCTTGCCTGCAAGCCCCTTTCGCATACGACCTTCAGCTCGTCTACATTATATACCATACCGCCGCCTGCGCCGCCCATGGTATATGCAGGACGAAGAACTACCGGGTATTTAAGCTCTTCAGCTATCTTTACAGCCTCGTCAACGCTGTATGCCACCTGGCTTTTCGGCATACCGATGCCAAGAGCTGTCATGGCGTTCTTGAACTCTATCCTGTCCTCGCCACGCTCGATAGCGTCAACCTGAACGCCTATTACCTTAACGCCGTACTTTTTGAGCACGCCTGCCTTGTCAAGCTCGGAGCAGAGGTTAAGACCCGACTGACCGCCGAGGTTCGGCAAAAGTGCATCAGGGCGCTCCTTGTCGATTATCTGTGTGAGCCTGTCAAGATTCAAAGGCTCGATGTAAGTGATGTCCGCAACATCAGGGTCTGTCATAATAGTTGCAGGGTTTGAGTTTACAAGGACTATCTGATAGCCTAATTTTCTCAGCGCCTTGCACGCCTGTGTGCCTGAATAGTCAAACTCGCACGCCTGACCGATGATTATAGGACCTGATCCTATTATCATGATTTTGTTGATGTCTGTTAGTTTTGGCATAAATAAAACTCCTTAACTTAAAAAAATCCCTTACATTCTATAATAGCATATTTCAGAAAAAAATGCAAGACGTTGAGGAAATTATTTATAATTTGTTCGTTGTTGTATCGTGGGGCAGAAATTGTCAGCTGAGAGCTTGTGCCGGTATCGCAGGTGCAGGGTGCAGGATATGGCAATTTCAACAAGTGTGATGTGTTATAATTGTATAAAGATACAAAATCAAAGCTATGCTGACACAAAAGCTCCTGCAGCTGCGTCTGTATTATAGATACAAAAGGAGGGGTAGACGATGAAGGTGTCTGCAAGGCTGTGTACACTGGCAGCGGCGGTGCTTGTGCTTATAAGTATGGTATCATGCTCACAGCAGGAGGAGCAGAGCAGCATACAGGTCAATACCTACGGCACGGATTTTGACTTTGAAGAGGGGTTCGTGATACCGCCTACGCCGCTCGGGGCACAGTATACATATGAGAGGTACCATTCCGACCCGGAGGTGTTCAGGGCAGTCGTTGATGCGGCGTTCGGCGGTGACGCATGGGACAAGGGCAGCTGCACGGTCGATAACGCTACAGGTACCAGCAACTGGTATGACGAGCAGGAAAAGAAAATGCTCTACATGACAGAATACGGCGAATTTGCCTTTTATGACGGCAAGGAATCATCAAAGTACGGCGAGGGCGAGCTGGCTGTTTCCGATGTGATGTATGCCGATGAGTTTGACAGCAGTGTAACGCTCGGTGACAAGAGCGTATCGCTGAACAATCTCACTATCAAGGCGCAGACGCTTATTTATGATGTGCTTGAGATCATGCGCTCTGATATAGAGCTTACACCTATGTACGCCGAGGTCTACTCGTCGTCATCGGGAGAAGCGAAATGCGTTGCTATCGACTACTGTACGTCATTTGAGGGAGCGCACTTCTCCTACGCCAGAGATGTGGGTGACGATAACTGCTTTATAGACGGCGTATGCTCGTCCTTCCCGAGAGTACACGCATACTTCTACTCGGCGGACGAGTTGCAGGGGGTGTGGCTTGAAGGAATGATGTGTACAAACGTCAAAAAGACCTCCGACCTGCCTGCGATGAGCTGTGAGAGCGCTTTGTTAAAGGCTCAGGAGAGCAAGAATCAGAGCAGGCGAAAATACTACAAGATAAGAAACTCACAGCTCGTTTACTACCCGACCCGCAAGGAGGACGGCATATACACCGCCACGCCGTTCTGGGCGTTTTACTACACTAACGATCACGATGCCGACCACAACTACGGGGTCTTTCTGGTAAATGCCATAAACGGTGAGGTGAAAGATCTTGATGCGTTTTTATAATATGACAGGGGGTGTCTGAAATGGTAATAAAATGAACGCAGAATGCAAATGTAAATTTTATATTAATACGCTTAAAATCCGCTTGTTAAAACGTTTACTGAAAACGAATACAACGCCAAATTGTGAGCGATTTGTGAAAACTGCATAATTTTAAATGGATTTTATATTGCAGTATGCTGATTGACTAAAACCCCGAATTTTGCTATTATATATTATGGAAATAATGCGTATTGTACTGTATTTTGGGGCATTGCGCATATAGACCAAGTGAAGCTATATGAAGATCTAACTTAATAAGGAGGACAACTTTAATGAAGATGACCAAACGTATTTTAGCAGGTGCTTTTGCAATCAGCACAGCCCTGAGCGTTGCAGCCTGCGGCAACAGCGGCAGTTCGAGCGAATCAAGCTCTGAGATCCCTGTTATAGAGCTTTCCGACAAGCAGAAGGAGATCTGCGACAAGTTCGCTGAAACTCTTCCCGATCTTAAATTTGACAACAAGGAAGTAAAGTGGCTCGCTCACTATGACATCAACCCTTCTGACGGTCAGTCAAAGTCGGCTGATACATATATCTTTGAGAACAAGTACGGCGGCAAGCTGAAATGGGTACAGTCCACATGGAACACAAGGTATGATGATCTGGCTAAGCTCGTTATGGCTAACGATTCACCTGATATGTTCCCGGCTGACGATATGGATACATTCCCGATGGGTGCTATCCGTGCAATGTTCCAGCCTGTTGACAAGTACATAGACTTTGACTCGGATCTGTGGAAGGACACAAAGAGCGCTGCTGATGCTTTCTATTTCAACGGCGGTCACTACACAGCTGTTATAAATATACAGCCTAACTATGTATGTATCTACAACACAGCCTGCGTTGAAGAGGCTGGTCTTGATGACCCGGCTGAGCTGCTTGAAAAGGGCGAGTGGAACTGGGATACATTTGAAGAGATGTGCGTCAGCTTTACAGATGCGGATGCTCAGAAGTATGCGCTTGACGGCTACTGGTACGGCAACGCTATATCCGAGACCTGCGGTGTTCCGCTCATAGGTCTTAAAGACGGTAAGGTAGTACAGAACCTTGCTGACCCGGCTATCCTTGAGATACAGGAGAGAATGTACAATCTCCAGAAGAACAATGTCGTATTCCCGAGATCTGAGAACAACTGGGCTCCTCGTGGCGGCGACGGCAACGGCTACGGTCTTGCAACACATGAGACACTGTTCTATCCTATGGGTCTGTGGGGCATCGAGGCTAACCCGGCTAACACCGAGAACTACGGTGATGTTGAGGCAGGCGAGATAATGTTCGTTCCTATGCCGACAAATCCGAAGGGCGATACATACTATGTATCTTCAAGAGTACATGGCTTCAACCTCTGCACAGGCGCTCCGAACCCCGAGGGCTTCGCTGCATACTGTGCAATACAGAAGTACTGCAACGACAGTGCAGAGCTTAAAAAGCTCGGCGACGAGCAGCTTGCTACCAACTACAAGTGGACAGACGATATGATCGAGATGCGTAAGAAGGTTTACGAGATGGCAGCTGCTAATCCTGTATTTGACTTCCAGAACGGCGTATCACCTGAGATCAAGGGCGTTATGGAGAATGTTTCCCAGGCATCTATGATCTCCGGCGGCAACCAGATCACATGGACTGAGTGCCGTGAGCAGTATGAGACAGGTCTCCAGTACTACATCGACAAGGAGAACAAGAACATCGCAACTGAGCCTACTGCTGACAAGTAATAGACATGATAACACCCGGACTGCTGCGGCAGTCCGGGTGATTTTTTATTATTGATAATACCGGCGGCTTGAAAGTCAGTGCCTCAGTGCCTTGGATTTGCCTTGACGTGAAGTATGGCTTTTGAGATAGCCTGTGTCACCTCTCCGGGGTCTTCGCCCTTTAAGAGCTGCTCTACGTCAGCCTCGGTGGTGACGATATATTTGGGGCTTACAGTATTGAGCGCCATTGCGAGCGCATCATTGCGGCACAGAGTACACGAGCAGCAGCCGAACTTTTTAAGTGCTGCTTCGATACGCTTTCCGACCATTCGCTCGTGAATGTTTATGACCTTTACAGTCGTGTCGGGCTGCGGCTCGGGCAGCTTAGGCGGCTGTTCTTCCTTTGCATCGGGCTTTGGCTCATCGGCAGTTTTCTTTTCCTGCGGCGTGTCGGGATCATCGTCAGCAGGCTTTTCCTGTTCCTTTTCAGGGTCTGCTTTCTTTGACTTATCCGGCTTTGAGTAGCTGTTTATTATTTCCTCTACATCGGGAGTCTCCTCCGCCTTCTTCGGAGCAGACTGCTCCTCCTGTTTTTTCTTTTCCTCTTCCTCGGCGGCAAGCTCCTCCTCCGTCATATGCTGGCGTTTAAGCTCTGCCCTTACCTCTGCGGATTTTTTATCCCTCTCGTCCTCATAAGGGTCAAAGGGCTGGACGTTCTTTACATTCGGCGGCGCATTATGCTGCGATACGCCCGACGGCATTATCTTTGAAAACATCGCCTCTTTATTTATATCCTTTTTTGATCTTGGCATAACGCATTCACCTCACTGTGCTGTTTATGTAACGTCAGGAGTCGTTCTCCCTGTAATACTCTTCAAGTCTCGGGCGAGCGGCAGCGTAGTATGGCTCGAGCGCCTTGTCAAAGTGCTTGCCCATGCCCTCGGTTATTATCTTATCCGCCTGCTCGAATGACATACGCTCCTTGTACACACGCTTGCTGACAAGCGCATCGTATACGTCTGCTATCGCCATTATACGGGCTTCTATCGGTATCTCATCGCCCTTTAGCCCCTCGGGGTAGCCGGAGCCGTCCACCCTTTCATGGTGGAAGTGCGCAACATTCTCAGCAAGAACTTTGAACTGCTCATCGTCGGTGTCTTTTAGTATCTCATGTACTATCCTTGCGCCCTCGGCGGCGTGTACCTTCATTTTATCATATTCCTCGTCGGTAAAGCGCCCGGGCTTTCTTAAAATGCTGTCATCTACGGCGATCTTGCCCAGGTCGTGCATCGGTGCGGCTTTGATGATGTCTTTACAGAATTTATCATCAAGCGGCAGCTCGCCCGACTTCTTTATCTCGTCTATCAGTATCCTTACTACCTCGCTTGTGCGTCTGATATGACCGCCGGTAGAGTTGTCACGGCTTTCAACCATGGTCCCCATGCTGAGGATAAGGTTATCGTGCATTTTCTGTATATGGTCTGTTTTCTGCTCGACCTCGGATCGCAGCTGAGAATTAAAGTTATTGATAAGCCTTATATACTGCTGGTTTTTGGTATCGTCTGTTATAAAGAACTGGTAGCCCCTGTTTCTGCGCCCGTCGAACAGGTACTTGATGTTGATAAGGAATGTCTTGTCCTTGCGGTTGAAAAGTACCTCGTTTTTAGAGTTGTTATCCTTGAATTCGTCAAGCCACACACGGGCGTGCGACTTGAAGAAGTCGTTTCTGTCGATAGACTTATCTACCGTCAGCCCTGCAAGCTGGGGGAAGATGCTTTTTGCAGTTTCGTTGCTGCCCAGATAGTTATAGCCAAAATCAAATGATATAAAGCCCGTGTCGCCGGTCTCGACAAGTGAATCTATCGCTGAATCGGAAACATCATACAGGCACATCTTATAAACTATAACAAGGTAGACTATCATTGCAAGGTCATACGAAACAGGTGTAAGCTCGACGCCGAAAAAGTTTCTTCCGAAGAAATAGCTTACAAAACCTATTATCTCCGGGAAAAAGAGCAGCATGAGCATTTTTCTTGACACCTGATTCTTTTTCAGGTAGCTGTAAACGATAGCTGCCAGGCTTATCGCAAACATTATGATGACAGTCACCTGGAAAACGGTGTGCATAAAGCCGTATTCACGGTAGAGGTGATGCCCCTGCTCATCAAAGTGCATATAGGAATAGAAAATATCGCTGCTGCCGATAGTCAGGACGCTCGAATACACGCCGCCGCAAAGCACGAATGCGGCGATTTTGAACAGCCGTGAGAGCTTTATCTCACAGAGGCTGAATACCATGAGCATTATCATGAGCGGCGAGAAAATACCGCCGATATATGTGATCTTCATTGCCATGACAGCGGTATCTGTGTCCTGTGCCTGCGCGCCTAAAAAATACCCGAGGTCTGAAAGCGGAAGTATGATAAACAAAAGAGTGATATGCGTTTCAAAATGCTTATGCCACATATACGCATAGATAAATGCAAGCACAACAGAAATACATAGTAAAGTGCCGTAATATATCTCTGGCATCAGTTGACCTCCTAATCAGTAAGGGTGTTTTACCATTCCGTATCTTTCAAGCTCTTTGAGCAGTGCAGCGAAATCCTTGGTGCCGGTACTTCTCCGGGCGTACTCCGTAATATCCATTTGCAAAGCCTGCGCCTCGGCAAGAGCGGTGGAATTTCTTATCACTGTTTCAAAGAGCGGCACACGCAGCTTCTGGCAGATCATCTTGGCAGTGCCGTAGACCTCCTTATGCAGCTTTGAGCGCTTGACATAGCGGTTTATAAGTACGCCTGCGATCTCGATGCCGGGGTTTATCGTATGCTTTACATAGTCGATAGTTTCATACACAAGGGTAAGACCCTGAAGTGAGAAAATATCCGGCATCATAGGGATTATCACATAATCACAGGCAGTAAGGGCGTTTACCGTAAGTATGCCGAGCCCCGGAGGGGAGTCTACCACGATATAGTCATAAAACGCCTGCGCTTCTTTAAGTGCGGTATAAAGCAGATACTCTCTGTTTTTACCGGTATATTCAAGCTCGACGCCCGACAGCAGGATATTTGACGGAACAACGTCCGTCATGCTCATACGCTGTATAGCCTCCTTGACAGTGACGTCGCCTTTTATAAGCTCATAGATAGTGGGCTTTGATTCTGTATCCGCACCTGTTGAGAAGGAAAGATTGCCCTGCGGATCCATATCTATTGCAAGGACTCTGTAATCATTTTTGGAAAGTGTGGCACACAGGGCATTAACAGTAGTTGTTTTGCCGACACCGCCCTTCTGGGTGATGACAGATATTATCTTTCCCAAGTGTGGTCACTTCCTCTCACATAGATTACCACATTACATTATATCACATTAACGCCCAAAAATCAACCCCAACCCTCGCAAGCCACGCATTTTCGAGCACTTTGCAGCTTCCTGTGACCGTTTGAAAACCGCTTTGGTCAACAAACAGTCAACTTTTAAGCTGCTGCAAGTTATCAGAGCTTGCATTTAACGTATCTTCTTACAAACTGTCAGCCTGTCTTGCGCTTGGGCATTTTCGGTATTGCTTGGGTGACGACCTCGCAGCAATGACGGTCATTGTCCTTGAGGGTATGGCTGTAGGTACGGAGCGTTACATCTGGTCTGCTGTGTCCTGCCCTCTTTGCCGCCTCGGGTATGCTGATACCGTTCTGAAGCTGCAAGCTGATCGCCGTGTGTCTGAATTGGTGCGGGTGTATCCTCGACAAGTGGTTTTTCTCCGTGAAATTATTCAGCCAGTGCCTCGCTGTGCTTGGGCTCATAAAATATCCCGGCTCATGTATCGAGAAAAATACAGCCTTTGCAAAATAATTCCACTTGTTACCATATGTCTTTGCGACCTCATCATAATGCTTGCGGTATTCTTTCAGCATATCCATAGTTTCATCGTCCATATAAAGCCAGCGGTCACCTGCGTTTGTCTTGCAGCCTTCCTCAATGCGTGTGCCTGTGCTGTCGGTGATGAAGTGCTTACAGATATGTATTCGGCTTTCATCAAAATCAACGTTATCCCATGACAGTGCACAAAGCTCTCCTATGCGGCAGCCCGTCGCAAGCAGCAGGCTGAAAAGCACCTGAAAAGTATAACTATGCGCCGAAGTATCCTTATAAAGCAATTTGAAAAACAAATCAAGCTGTTCCTCTGAAAGTGCATCGACCTCGGGCTGATTCTTTTTCGGCGGTGTAGCTGCATTGGCATAATTTCGTGGGATAAGTCCCTCCTTGAAAGCCATAGCGAGCATTGCGTGAATGAACAGATGCATCTGATACACCGAATTTCTCGATAAGCCGTTTTCAAGCATTTTTGAGTACGCATCATTTATCATCGCAGGTGTCATCTTTTTCAGCTGAATATGACCGAGATACGGCGCAACACGCTTCTTGTAACCACGATAGCTGTATGCCGTTGAAGCTGATATGCTCGACTGCTCTTTGATTTTGATTGCATAGTCGCAATATTCGTCAAAGGTTATGCGGGAGTCGCTTGTTGTCTGCTCCTCAATACCCTTTTCAAATATCACAGCCTGCTTTTCGGCGTTCTTCTTGTTCCACGCTGCCGACTTGGTATCGTCATACTTTACCGACAAAGTTCGGAACACCTGCTTGCCCGTCTGTGCGTCCCTGTGGTCAAACACCCTTATGCGGTATGAGGTTATCTTACCCTCTTTGTTCTTGCGTTCCTGTATATTCATTTCGCCACCACCTTTCGTGAGATGATGACTATATCTTTATTCTGCTGTCTTATCATTTTAACTCCTTTCCGACAGCGGAATATATCGTACCCTAAGTATAACACATTCCGCTGATTTGTTCAATATAAAAGTTGCGTTAAATCTTTGAATATTTATCTGTTGTGTTTCTTTTTGTGCGGCTGCTTTTTGTGCTCTTGCTCCCTGTGGAGTTTTTCTTCCTCTACAAGCTTTGAAATATAGTCCCCACCGGAAATATCTTTGTAGGTATCACGAATATCGGCATACAGTGCAAGCCTATTCTTTTTCTTATAGATAGAATTTTTGAGCTCGGCTATCTCCGATAGCAATTTATTATTCCGCTCACGCCAAGCGATAATATCGTCGAGTGATTCAATATCGTTAGCTTGCATTGAAGATTTACATATTTCAAGACGGTTATTATCTTCAGCCGACAAATCAGATTTATCGGCGTTTTCAAAATAATACTCGCTCTGATGTATAAGTGCCTGCACTTTCTCTTGCTTCAAAAGCTTGTCAGATAACTGCTCTTGCATAGCTTTATGCTCCGCTGACAGCCTATCAATTCTACCCTCCAAATCACCAATCGAAGCTATGCTATCCCGATTGATAACCGTTAGCTGCGCCGATAATCTGTAAATATCCAAATCGTTTTTCGGTGAGTACGGAGCATTTGTATCACACCTGCGCTTCACCTTTTTATTCTGCTCGGCAAGTATTCGCACCTCGCCAATAACGGAAATATACGCACGCTCTATCTCCGTATTGCTGAAATGTTTGATTGCATTTTCGCCGCCCACCATGCGCCAGAGTATTCTTGCATTGAGCGATTCTTCTGTGTAGTCCTCACCCAAAGTCCACAGGCTGACAGAGCGCTGCTGACCGGGGGCTTTGATGTAGATATGCTTATCTCGCTTGACAGTAAAGCCTTTGCCCTCCAATTCGGATAGCAGGTCATCAACCGAATACACCGCAGGTATCAGATTGTCGATAGCCTGTCTGATATGCTCCTTCCACGAGGTACCTTTTTTCTTGTGCTGCCATTCAAAGTAGCTGATCGACCTGCCCTTGTTCTCAAAGTTGAGGGCTGGCGTTACCCCAAATGCTCTGCATACTCCGTTAGCAGTCTCACGAGCCTGCCGCAGGGTCGTTTGGTTCTCATAAAACCTCTTGCCCGACAGCGAATAGGAATTGATAAGGATATGATTGTGGATATGCTCGGCGTTGATGTGCGTTGCGATAACCGCCTGCGCATCGTCACCAAACATCTTGCGAACGAACGCCTTGCCTATCTTCAATGCGAGCTCGGGAGAAACGTTCTCCTTGTCTGCAAAACTCATGATGAGGTGAATTGCTTTGACCGAGGATTTTCCGTTCTTTTGCTTTGGGCTGTCATAGCTGCGTTTTGAAAATTGCTCATAAACTGCCTTCATCTGCGTGTAAGCAAACTCCGGCTCGGTCATGCAATTTATTGAGGCAGTTAAAATGCGCTCATCGGTCTTGTCGGGATTTAGTATGTAGGTCAGAGTTTGCTTGACGTTATAGTGGACAGCCAGCTGCTTACAGTACGGCAAAGTTCCTCATGCGCCTCCTTTATTTTGTTGATGTCCTCGGCATAAACATTATTCGTTTCGTTC
>JAFUYP010000081.1 GCA_017470535.1 Ruminococcus sp.
ACGATACCTTGATTATTATTTCTTATTTATTCTTTCTTCTTTTTTCTTTTAGCAGGCGCTGCACTAAGTAACGCAAAGACACTTCTGCCGTGATACAGCAGAAGTGTCGGAATAAAAACTTCTTTATTGCGCCTGCGCTAAGGCGGACTTTTTTATCATCACTTTTGTCCCACTGTAAAAACTTCCCCGTTTATCTCTGCCGACACAAGACCTTTGGTGTCGGGAAGCTCCTTAAAGTAATACTGATCCACTATCTCGCCGCCGTACTCCTTTGCTTTATACTGGCTCCTGCCTTCAAGAATATCCCCGGCACTTATATACTTCACACTGCCGTCTGTGTAGGTCAGCTTTATCATTTTGTGTTCGCCGTAATAATTCTCATCTATCGGCATATCCTTCCAAACAATCCCCGGCGTTGATACTTCCTCACGGTCTTTCATATTTTCAAGGCTCTCGACTGTCAGGGCAATGTCACTAAGATGTATCTTGTTGCCCTTTTTGCTTGTAAGGTCAACTATCCCGACGTTCGGTTCAACGTCAAACTGAAGCTGTGATACATTCTTGCCGTCACCGTTTACAATGTGCTTGCCGGTGATCGTCAGGTCTATATCCACCGTCGCTCTCAGCTTTTCATCTGTCGGCTCATAGCCAAAGCTCCAGTATACGATCTTGCAGCCGTCTGAATCAAACGTCCCCCTGTGGTCGCCGAACTCAGTGAATGGCTGATACTTGCCGTCATTCTTCATAAGCGATAAATTATCAAGCCCCACATCTACCGTGCTTTCAAGCTCGACTGCACCTGCATCGTCAAGCGGCTCTACTGTAAATATCAAAAGCCCGTTCATACCGTCTGACAGCACACGCTCGTTAGTTATTTTAAGATGTCCCTCCATGTCGCTCTGCGTCTGCCCGATATAGCCCTCGCTGCTCTGATAGTCGTCACCGAGAACGGTCTTTGCCGCCTTGTCGTGGTCAGCGCCGCCAAACACTCCTGCATTGTATGCACCCACCGCACCGACGATGCTCAAAGATGCTGCAAGCGCTATAACTGCGGCTGCCGTCTTTTTCTTTATGGTCTTTTTCATAGTTATCTGCCCCTTTCCTGAGTGGTCTGCGGACAGGGCGCTGCTGTCTATCTCTATGTCGCCTGCAAGCTCATCAAACTCCCGCACATCAAGAGTATCAAACAGCTCAGTAAGCTCTTTATCATTTTTCATAGGCTCTCCTCTCCGCTCCTTGCGAGCTTTTTAAGTATACGCTCCGTCCTTTTCCTTGCTGCCGCTTCACTGATGTTAAAGCGTGCAGCTATCTCTTTAAAGTGAAGCCCGTAGTAGTAACGGCAGACTATAAGCTCACGCTCCTGCTTTGGCAGAGCCATCAGCATCGCTTTAAGCTCCGAGCGGCGCTCGATGCTGTCCTTATCAGCTATTTCTGCCGCCTCCGAGAGTGGCACTGTGCCCCGACTCCTCATAAGCTGCTCACGCTTTCTGAGCGCTGTGCTTTTTGCAAGCACACATATGTAGGCTTTCAGGCTCCCCCGTGAAAGGTCTATCTTTTCGGCGTTTTTCCAAAGCCTTACAAAGACATCGCTTACCGCTTCCTCAATATCCTCGCCCGGGAAAGATGCCAGCTTGTCACGCATTATAGCATACACATAAGCGCTGTATGTATTTTTAAGCTCTGTAAGCGCCGCTGTGCTGTCGGTCATCAGCTTTGATAACAGTTCACCGTCACTCAACTTGCTTCACCTCTTTTTGAAACGTTTCATCTATACATATACGCACACTCACCCATTTGTGACATACGCCTAAAAAAACGCCCTGCTCCG
Source organism: Ruminococcus sp. (assembly GCA_017470535.1). Taxonomy (GTDB): domain Bacteria; phylum Bacillota; class Clostridia; order Oscillospirales; family Ruminococcaceae; genus NK3A76. The sequence goes on from JAFUYP010000081.1 coordinate 1,829, forward strand.
CCAAGAGCAAGGCGTTATTTATCTGTTTACTATGCTTACTATGACCGTCACAAGTCCGCCGACAGCAAAGCAGGCAAGTATCACACTAAGTATCATTCCGGTCTTTTTATCAAGCTCCGGGTCGTACCATTCATCGCCCGAGTCGTTCAGATAGACTGTGCGTGTCTCGCCTATCTGCGGCACACCTGCATTTGAATATGTATCGCTTTCAAGCTCTTTTAGCACGCCCCCGACCGTTGCCTGATATACAGGGCTGTAAAGCTGTTTGCCGCCCGAGCCGTAGTGTGAGTTGTGCCTGACGCATACTGCATACACCGGTATCGTGCAGGTAAGCCTCCTGCGCCGTGCGGAGTGCCTTTGAGCTGCCAGCCCCGTGCAGCCTGCAAGCAGCATCACCGCCCCTGCGCCTGTCGGGATAAAGGACAGTATCAGCTCTTTGTCATCGCTGTAATGATATATCACCGAGACTGCACATACAGCTGCACCGGTCACTACCGACACAAAGCCCAGCCACCAGCCGCTGCCGCCTGAGCGCAGCGCCGGCACCGCCCCCAAAAGCCCGAACACGAACAGATACTGCCCGAGCATTACCGTGACGAGCCATTTCATTTCGCTGCTGCGTGCAAAATAGATCATAAGCCCGATGCTTGCGATAAACCATACCAAAAACACGAGCGATAAAAGCTGTTTCACTTAATCGAACCCTAAAAGCACGACTATCTCAGCCTGAGAACCGCTTGCGGTTATAGTTACGTCATCTGCGATATTTGCGATTATCGAGCCTTCAAGCTCGTCCCACGCATCAGTATTTTCCTCTCTCTTGCTGCCCCTGACCGCATCTATATACGAGTGCAGCGACCATGACGTCTGAGTGCCGCTCTCCTTTGAGCTGTTCAGAGCGTTGTCGAATGCCCCGAGTATCTTTCTTATTATGCCACGCTTTTCCTGCGGCTTTTCAGGCTCAGGCAGCCTGAATTCACTGCCGGTGTCAACATTGACGTGCAGCTCGAACTTCTGATAATAGCACTCTATCCAGAATTTCCCCGAACCGTATCTCATAAGCTGCGGCATCATACATATAAGCTCCTCTGCAAGAAGCTGCAAATGCAGCATCTGCTTTTTGTCGAGCCTTACTGCCAGCGCCATTTTTTCGCTTTCTCTCAGAATGTTCCTGACTGTGCTCTCAGGGATAGAATTTCCCTTTTCGCTTCCTGTATTCCCCTGTAAAACAAATGCGGTCGATCTCATTGTTCCTTCTCCTCATCTGCGATATTAAGGCAACACCGCCGAGCCACCGGCATACGCCTTTGTATGCCATCTACTTGCATATTTTCCGTCATATCGCCCAAATTTACCTTGAAATACGACAGTATTCCTGCGGTAAATTTTGGCAATCTGACGAAAAATCTGACTGCGTATCTGGCATACAATGACCCGGCGGTGTTACCTTAAGTATTTTTATAAACCCTGTGATAGTGAATATCTCAATTATCGCAGGGCTTGCGTTTATGACTTCAAGCCTGCCGTTCTTGCGTTTGAGCGCCTTGTACGCCGATAAAACGACCCTCAGACCTGCCGAGGAAATATAGATAAGATCCCTGCAATCAAGCACCATCACAGTCTCTTCCTCTATGTCGGGCAGGATATTCGCTGTAAATATTTCAAACTCATCTGCGGAATATATATCTATCCTGCCTCTGAGTGACAGGACTATCTTTCCGCCCTTACGGGTCGATGTTATCGTCACAGCGTTACTTCCTTTCGGTTTGATATTTATAATTATAGCATTTTGATACGAAAATGTCAAGAAAAACAGGGTCGTTGAGCGACCCTGAAAATATCAAATATCCTCTGTGAGCATAACTATGCTCTTTGATGATGAATCAGACGACGAGTCGTCTTTGCTTCCGAATATCTTATCCGGGAACAGCACGAATACGTCCACTGCGATGACCGCAAGTATGAGAAGTATCAGCAGTATGGGCACGACCGGGCTGCCCTTTTTCACCTGACCCGGCTGCGGTACTCCCGGCTGCGGATATGGTGAATGGTCATAGTTTGCCTGCGGTACGGGGTTTGTCTGCGGTATCGGCGAAGCAGCAGGCTGCGGCTGTGCAAACGGCTGCTGTACCGGCTCTGTCGGCTGTGCAAACGGCTGCTGCGGCTGCGCAAACGGCTGCTGCTCAGGCTGCGGCGCAAACGGCTGCTGCTCAGGCTGCTGCGCAAACGGCGACGGCTCCTGAACTGCCGTTCCCGGCTGTACAGTAACAGGCTCCGGCACCGGTCCGGGTGACGTTCCGGGCTGTAAAGCTGCCGGCTCCGTCGGCTGTGCGAACGGTGACGGCTCAGGCTCTGCCGGCGCACTGACTTCCGGCTGTACCGGCTCCGGCTCAGGTGTCGGCTCAGGCACAGGTGCAGCGACAGGCGGCTTGTAGCCGGGCTGTAACATCTCGTCCACGTTATCGGGTATCTCTATCGGCTCGATAGCGCCCCTCTCCTCGGGTAAGGGCATTTTAGTACCGCAGCCGTTGCAGAATTTCGCCGTAGCCGAAAGCTGCTTGCCGCATGAGGGACAGAACCTCTTTGGCGGCTCGGCTGCTTCTATACGGTTTCCGCAGTCGCCGCAGAATTTTGCGTTGTCGGGCAGCTCTTTTCCGCAGTTTTTACAAATAATCGACATAGTATCAGTCCTTTCTTAACACAGCTGAGGCGATCAGCTCTTTGATGAGTCCTCCGCCTGCTCGTCTGAATCATCATCATTTTCAGCGATCTCCAGTATATCCGAGAACATCGCATTATTTACCGACAGATCAAGATCCTTCGGCACTTCCCCGTATATATACCAGGTATTGTCAACACGCACGACTATCATCTTTCTCAGTATCGTGCGCTTCTGCTCGTTTTTGAACACTTTGAACCTTACGCTCATCGAGATAGCCTTTGAAATATCTATCCTTTTCCTGAAACGCCTGACATAGCTCTCCTCGAGCTTTTTGATGTCCTCGTCTTCAAGCTCTAAATGCTCTATTATCGCAGTAGAGAGCTTGTGCTGCTCAGAGGTCCTCGGATATATGCTCTCTATGAACGTATCAGAGTAGTCCTGAGCCGACTTGTACTCCTCCTTAGCCGCATTGGTAAAGCAGCTAAGATACGCCTCTTCGTCATAATTGATTATCGCACCCGTGAGGGTATTTATCGGCTGCTCGTATGTCATCGAAAGCTCCTGCTTCTTTCCGCAGGAACCAAGCGACATCACAAGCACCGCCGGGATAAGTGTCATTATCAGCTTTATGATCTTTTTCATAGTTTTCCGTATTCAAAAACAGACGGGAAAGCTCCCGTCCGTTATTTTTATTGCCTTTCCTTATCAGCCGAGAATATCTTCAAGATCGCCGAGATCGCTAAGATCCATGTTCTTGAGACTGCTCCTTATCAGCGAGCTGTAACCAATAACTTCCGAATCATCAAGTATGCACCAGTCACCGTCTACCTTGTAGACCTCAAAGTCTATCGTATCGTCCTGCTCGTCATCATCGCCCTTGATAGTCAGCTTGGCAGTTACCTTGTAGCCCTTTGTGACCTCAACGTCCTTAGCGTCGTACATTTCTTTAAGCTCTTTTCTTGCATCGGAGAGCTTCTTGTCGGAGAGCGCCTTCTCGTCCTTGATAGAGTAGCTTATCTTTACATCATCGCCGTAGATAGCTTCAAGAGTCTTCTGAGCATCTCCTGCCTCATCATCAAAGTAATCATCTACGTCCTTGTCCTTGTCCTCAAGGTACTCTATCTGGCATTTGGGAGCAATGCCCTTTAAAAGCTCACCGTCGCCCTGTGCTATGCCCTTGTAATAATCGTTGAGCGTGCCCTTGTACGGGTGTGCAAAGATGAGATTGTAAAGAATGATGATAAGTATTATCACAACAAGAGCGATACAGCCAAGAGCTATGATAGTAGTCTTGTTGGGATTTGTCTTTAAATTCTTGATGTTCTCCATTGAAAGAGAATCCTTGATAGCGTCAACATTCACAGCCTCTTTTGCCTTGTTGAATGTTTCCTTTACAGCATCTCCTGCTGACTGCTGGGGCTGCTGAGGCATCACCTGGGGCTGGGGTGCTGCGGAAGGTGCTGCCGCATTGCCTGCCTGTGCACCGCAGTTTGTGCAGAATGTAGCGTTATCGTCAAGCTGTGCGCCGCATGATGTACAAAATTTTGCCATTATTAGTTCCTCCATATATTATACTTTATTGAGTTAAAAGATTATCTCATTTAATATAATATAATATTCAAACGTTTTTGTCAATAGCTTTATTAAATCTTTTGCTATATTTTTTAAATTTTCGGCATTTTTGCAGTAACAACGCCGTTACAGAACGTCCGTTTCAGCATTATTGACCATTATTATCCTCGGCACTCTGCGGCTTATCCCGCAAACGATTTCGTAGCCGATAGTACCTGTCATATCGGCAATATCATCGGCAGTTATGCGCTCATCACCGCTTTGACCTATCAGTATCGCATAGTCGCCCGGCGAAACATTTTCGATGTCCGTCACATCACACATGAACTGGTCCATACATATCCTGCCGGTTATTGGAGCTTTCTTGCCGTCTATAAGCACATATCCCTTGTTAGAAAGCGCCCTCGGATAGCCGTCAGCATAGCCGCAGGTTATCGTTGCCAGACGTGTGGGCTTGTTTGCAGTGTACGTCCTGCCGTAGCTTACCTGAGTACCCTTATCCACCGTCTTTATCATGGATATTTTAGCTCTCAGCGTCATAACAGGTGCAAGCTCAAACGGCACAGGCTTTGCGGTGTTCGGCATAAGCCCGTAGAGTATTATCCCCAGCCTTGCAAGTGTCGAGTGCCCGTCGGGGCGGTAAACTCCTGCCGCCGAGTTCATAAAGTGCCTGTGTCTGAGCTTTATCCCACGTTTTTCCAGCTCATCGGCAACATCGTTCATCTTCTTCTGCTGTGCATCAGTGTAGGCGTAATTGTCCTCGCCGTCACTGTCCGCCACGGCATAATGCGTGAACACGCCCTCCAGAGAGATATTTTCAAGCCTGCTTATCCGCTCTATCTCGTCAGCGCAGGCCGATACCTCTCCCCTGACGCCTATCCTTGTCATGCCGGTATCTATCGCACAGTGGCATCTGAGCTTATGCCCGTCAAGGCGTTCATTGAGCTGCTCGGCGTAGCTGTATTCGGTTATTGCCTGTATTATGTCGTATTCGCTGAGCTTTAAAGCCTCGTCAGGGTCAGACCACCCGAGGATAAGTATATCCCCCGTGATGCCCTCATCACGCAGCCGGTAGGCTTCCGTCGGGTTTGAAACGGCGAAATACCTGATACCGTGTTTTTCTTGCAGATACGGCGCTATCGCCCTGTCATAATGCCCGTAGCAGGCTGCCTTGACCACGCACATGATCGGTGTATCCTCCGGCAGGAAGCGTTTGTAGTTTTCAAGATTCTTGCTGACTGCATCAAGGTCTATCAGTGCCTCGCAGCGTTTTGGGTAATACATACTTGATCGCTCTTTTCTTAAATTCGTTTTTGTGTCTGCTGCCTGATCTCATAATGCAGCTTCATTATCTCCAGGATATGTCCGATGTTCCCCTCGCCGGCATATCTGTCCATGTCAAAAAAGCTGTCATCCATCTTCACCCAGCACAGCTCGTTCTCATCGCCGCTGACCTGTAACTCACGCTCCAGGCTGCCGCCGTATACCTCAACATAGCAGTTATCGAGCGGATAATCAAATGTCAGGAACCTTCTCAGCGTGATGTCATCACCTGTGATGCCTGTTTCTTCATAAAGCTCTCTGTACGCCGCCGCCAGATGATCTTCATTTTGCTCTATCTTGCCGCCCACAAGGTTGTATTTGCCCTTGTACGGGTCTTTTCGGCGCTTGCACATAAGCCACTGCGTCTTGTTTTTATGAATGACCGCTATGCAGTTGTAGCCCTGTATCATATCTCATACCTCCGCAGCTCGCAGTTTCCCATAAAAAAGTGCATAAACTCATCGGTCGTCATGTCCTCAAAATAAGTATGTGCCGCCCTGCACACTCCGCCGTGGCAGACGCACAGCACTGTCTTGTCACTGTACTTTTCCCGTATGTCGTCAATGCAGGAATATACCCTGTGTGCCAGCTGCAAAAGCGACTCGCCGCCGCCCTTCATCTTAACACCGAATTCACGCTTAGCCCTCGCAAAGCCCTCAGTGGTGCGGTGCTTATCCTCATACTCGCCGTAGTCCCACTCGGTCAGGCGTGGGTCTGTCACTATTTCAAGCCCAAGCCTGTCAGCGACAGCTTTTGCAGTATCTCTCGCCCTTTTGAGCGGCGAGCATATGATCGTATCAATATCCCCCGCTCTTTCGCACTCCTGAGCAAGTAACAACGCCTGCTGCCTGCCTTCATCCGTCAGCTCGCAGTCGGTGACACCGCTTATGTGGTCAAGGGTATTCATCGTCGTCTGACCGTGCCGGGTAAAATATATCACCATATCAGAGATCCTCTTTTATCATTCTTATAAGCTGTCCGTTATGCTCAAAGGTCCTGAACAGTATCGTCCCGATAACGCTTACGCATACGACCTCTCCGAGCGCCACGCTCCCGGCGCAGATAAAAAACGACACCGGCTCGTCTGACATCAGCGTTATCTCAGCGCCTACAAGAATGGCGTTCGACATGACCGGGAAAAGGGAGCATAGCACCATTCTTGTAATGCTTCCTTCTTTTCTGAAAATATAAATAAGCACTGCCGCTATGAGCGTTGCCGCAGTACCCACAGCGAGATCTATCGTGCCGACTGTTGAAAAGAGGTTCGATATAAAGCACCCAAGCGTAAGCGCCGCTATATGATCCTTATGATAAAAGCACAGAAGCATCAGCGCTTCCGAGAGCCGAAACTGCACACTTCCATAGGAAAACGGTGCGAGCGCTAACGTAAGCACTACATATAAAGCCGCCGCCAGACCTATTCTTGTTATTCGGCGTGAGCTGAAATTAGTCATACTCTTTCTCCCATAATTTTGCCTGCGTCTTTCCTCCGCCCTTTGATTTGTGGAGCAATAAAAGGGTGCGAACACTCGGAACACACCCTTTATCATCACTTATGCCCCGAAAAGGGGATCATATCACCTTATCTGCGATCATGCCTTGCCGACAGAACCGAAAAGCTCCATCTTTTCCTTTACCTTAGCCTTGATAGCGTCTACGCCGGGAGCTAACAGCTTTCTCGGGTCAAAGCCCTTGCCCTGCTTATCCTTGCCTTCCTCAACGTAGCCTCTTGTAGCCTCAGCAAATACGAGCTGGCACTCTGTATTAACGTTTATCTTAGCAACGCCCAGTGAGATAGCCTTTGTTATCATGTCGTCCGGGATACCTGTACCGCCGTGGAGAACGAGAGGCATCTCGCCTACTTTCTTGTTGATAGCTTCAAGAGTCTCAAAGCTGAGGCCCTCCCAGTTGTCAGGATATACGCCGTGGATATTGCCGATACCTGCTGCAAGGAAGTCAACGCCTAAGTCAGCGATCATCTTGCACTCAGCAGGATCTGCACACTCGCCCTTGCCGATAACGCCGTCCTCTTCGCCGCCGATAGCGCCGACCTCAGCCTCGATGGAAAGACCAAGACCGTGAGCTACATTAACAAGCTCGGTTGTCTTTGCAACGTTCTCGTCTATCGGGAAATGTGAGCCGTCGAACATGATAGATGTAAAGCCTGCCTTGATGCACTTGTAGCAGCCCTCATAAGAGCCGTGGTCAAGGTGAAGTGCAACAGGAACTGTGATGCCTAAGCTCTTGTCCATTGCTGCCACCATAGCTGCAACTGTTTCAAAGCCGCACATATACTTGCCTGCGCCCTCAGAAACACCGAGGATAACAGGTGATTTAAGCTCCTCTGCCGTCTGGAGTATAGCCTTTGTCCACTCTAAGTTATTGATGTTGAACTGACCTACTGCATACTTGCCTTCTCTTGCCTTTTTAAGCATTTGCGTTGCTGATACTAACATAATTACGATCCTCCGTTTTAATCATTTGGGGTTAGCGTCATAAAACCGCCCCATCAAATTAATTATACTCCGATTTACCATTAATTGCAATAGATATTTTTTATTTTTACATATTGTTAAAAAAATCTCATGCGTCAAGGTCATAGGTCTTTACGACCTTCAAAGCTATGTCATATTTTGACATTCTCAGATCCATTGACTGCTTTTCGATATACCTGTGCGCCTGCTGCTCGGAGAATTTAAGATACTTCATCAGGACCAGCTTTGCACGGTTTATCATCTTTATCTCCCCAAGCTCACGGTGCAGCTTCTCATTTTCCTTTAAAGTTCCCATAAATCGCTTTCTTGCAGCGTTTATCAGTCTTACCGAGCTGGCGAACATTTTTTTGGAGATAGGTCTTTCAAGCACCATTACACCAAGCTCCGAGAGCTTATCCGACATTTCATCAGCATTATCAGCCTTAGTTATCATAAGGCAGCCGGCGGCTGACTTTTTAACTATCTCCATTGCAAGTTCCGCCCCCGGCTCGTCACGCAGAGGTGAGTTTATTATCACAAGGTCAAACTCCATATCCATGCGCCTTGCGTCCTTAGCACTTGCGCATACAGTCACCGTGCTGCCGGGGTACATATCATTTATGAGCGGCATCACAAGCTCTGCCGTTTTTTCATTTGACGATACTATCAAAACGCTCTGCACACAAACACCCCCGTTTTTTCAGATAACAGGTAACTATATCAAAAGCCTTCTTCTCTGAGCTTGCTTACCAGCCCCACATAAAACTCACGGACATCGAAGCCTTTTATGTTCTCACGGTTGAGATCTATAACATCGCCGTGGGATATGCCCCTTTTGCCGGTCGGAGTAAGGAATGTAAAGCTCTCTCCCCACTTCATCGACGGTACTGACACAAGCCCGTCATTCTCGCCGTCAAAGTATTTTACAAGATGATAGCTAAGATTTAGCGGAAATCTGCCGCCCGACGCCTTAACGCTCTTTGAGCCTACGCTGCGGTAGGACACCTTCGGCGAATCAGGACAGCTTTCGTTGAACTTCTCACAGGCTGACGCTGTAAGGTCAGTCACCGCCTTTATAAAATCAGGGTCGTGGTCGCCGAGCTTTCTGAGCGCTGAGTTGTAGGTGTTCGCAACGGTATTTTTAAACCCCTCCGGCGCCTTGCCGAGCAGGTAGTCTGCAAACTGACACCCACGGTGCGGTGTATTTATCGTCGTGAGCGTGGCGACCCTTTCATCAGCTCCTAAAAGCGATATGGCATAGCGTGAATCAAGCCCGCCCTTTGAGTGGGCGATGATGTTTACCTTTTCGACCTTTTCCTTTTTGCATATCTCGTCTATTCTTTCCTTTATCTCGGCGGCACACCCTGCAACGGAATCCGCCGACTGCTGCGAGCCGTAGAATATCTTAGCCCCGTTTTTTTCAAGCGCTGCCGGTATCCTCCCCCAGTAATTGAGCAGCTTCACATCTCTGAAAAATACCCCGTGGACAAGCAGTATCGGGTATTTCGTCTGACATATCCTCTCCCCTGCACGGGAACGGTCGAGTGCTTCTCTTGCACATTCTGTCTTGTATTCGTCGTCCGCTAAACCGATCATTTTGGCGAGAATTATGATATTTGCCACCGGGATAAACGCCAGACATACTCCCAGCACCCTCCACTTGATACCGAGCTGCACCGAGCTTATGTAAAGCCTTGTCACCGACACGATAAGCATTAGTGCGAGCATCAAAAGGGCAATAAGGCTGTTTATAAGCACCGTCAGGCCGCCGATAACAGATCCGCTGTACAGGAAGATATTTATTGCAATATCCGCCGTCGTGCAGATAAGGAATATTTTCAGAAGAAAGCTGCCCTTATGTATCCTTGCGAGCCTGCCGCCCTCCTTTGAGGAGCAGGGGTGAACGCATAAGACAAGCACAAACACCACCGATACTATGTAAACAAGCACACAAAGCGCCGTGCTGTCGATGAACCCAGTCAGAAAATGGCAGTTAGTCGCTGCGAGCGACAGCGCCGTCATTATAAAAAGAGATACAAACTCCATATTCCCTCCTAAAAAAGCCTTGCTATCTTGGTGTGGTACATATACACCCAGAAGAACACCGCCGCTATGCAAAGAAGTGTAAGCAGAAGGCTGACTAAGCGCTGAGGTATCCTGCCGAAGATGTATATTTTTTTCTCGTCCGCCCTGATGACCGACGCATCATCAAAAAAGCATGAGCACCAGAACATGGCGATACCGATAGGTATCCCTGTCAGGAAGCCCTGCATATAACCTATGCGGTTGTTTTTGCAAAGATAATATAATATCACATTCGCCCCCACGCCGCAGAAGGACAGCAGCATAAACGCAAGGGAAAGAAATGTGCGCAGCTTCTTGCGAGGCTTCATATTCCGGTCTCCCCTCCTTCAATGTGCACCTTGCATTGTGCATTGAAAAGCACCTTGCATTGTCTATAATAAGATTATCATTTTGAGCCGATAATGTCAAGTAAAGAAAAAAAATTCTCACTTTTTCGTAAATATGAATAAAATGCACTTGACATTTCACTTAAATTATTATACAATAGTATTATGCATTATGTTTTTTTATAAAGGGTGCGTTTGTCACTTTACATAAAATTATTTATGCAATTTGTATCTTTACAATTTAATATCGGCGGAGATGGCGCTTTATGGCGCTTATCCGTACTTTCTAAGAAGGAGGAAGGCTATACTATGAGTATAGGAATGGCTATCGTTCTGTGTGTGCTTGCACTGGCGGTCGGGGCTGCGGTAAGCGGCTTTATCTGTTTCAGGCAAGGCATCAGTCACAGAATGAAGACGGCGGAAGCAGCGATAGGCTCGGCGGAAGCAGAAGCTGAAAAGATCGTTGACGAAGCTAAGAAAAATGCAGAAAGTCTGAAAAAAGAAGCCCTCGTTGAAGCCAAAGACGAGATCTACAAGGCAAGGCAGGAATCCGAGAAAGAGATCAAGGACAGGAGAGCAGAGGTTTCCCGTCAGGAAAGGCGTATCAACCAGAAGGAAGAGAACGTTGACAAGAAGCTCGACAACTTAGAAAAGAAAGAGGAAACTCTCCAGCAGAAGCTAAAAGCTGCCGATGAGAAGGTCGAGGAAGCAGACAGGATCAAGAAAAGCCAGCTCGATATGCTCGAAAAGATCTCCGAGTTCACAGTAGAGCAGGCAAAGGAGTATTTGCTTTCAAGCCTTGAAAGCGAGCTGACTCACGAAAAGGCGATAAAGATCTCAGCATACGAATCCCAGATCAAAGAAGAATGTGAAGCAAAGGCAAGACAGTATATTTCACTTGCGATTTCAAGATGCGCTGCGGATCAGGTATCCGAAACAGCAGTATCGGTCGTGGCACTTCCCAATGACGAGATGAAGGGAAGGATCATAGGCCGTGAGGGAAGAAATATCAGAACTATCGAAACATTGACAGGCGTCGATTTGATAATAGATGACACTCCCGAGGCAATTACCCTCTCGTGCTTTGACCAGGTAAGAAGAGAGATAGCAAGAATAGCTCTCGAAAAGCTCATTCAGGATGGCAGGATACATCCCACAAGAATAGAGGAAATGGTCGATAAGGCAAGACGTGAGGTTGAGTATAAGATCAAGCAGGAAGGCGAAAGGGCGGTCCTTGAAACTAACGTTCACGGGCTCAACCATGAGCTTGTCAAGCTGCTTGGCAGACTTAGGTTCAGAACGTCTTACAGACAGAACGTTCTTGACCACTCCATAGAGGTAGCACACCTTGCAGGCATGATGGCATCAGAGCTTGGCATTGATGCGAACCTTGCAAGACGGGCAGGACTTCTGCATGACATAGGAAAGGCACTCAGCTACGAGATAGAAGGCTCACACGTCCAGATAGGCGTTGATGTATGTAAGAAATACAAGGAAAGCCCCGAGGTGCTGCACGCAATAGAAGCACACCACGGCGACGTTGAGATAAGAACAGCCGTAGCGGCACTTGTGCAGGCGGCTGACGCTATATCGGCAGCAAGACCGGGCGCAAGAAGCGAAAATTACGAAAACTACATAAAGAGACTGCAAAAGCTCGAGGAGATATGTACATCGTTCGACGGTGTAGAAAAATCCTACGCTATACAGGCAGGCCGTGAGGTAAGAATAATGATCTCACCCGAAAAGATCAATGACGAGAAGATGACCCTTGTTGCAAGGGAGATCGCCAAGAAGATCGAGGACGAGATGGATTATCCCGGTCAGATAAAGGTGAACCTTATCAGGGAGAGCCGTGTAGTTGAGTACGCAAAATAAAAGATCTTCCCCTGCTGTGTGCGGCAGGGGAAATTTTATAACCGATAAGGAGGCGGGGCTTTTTGGAAACTAAAAAGCATCTGTTCGGTACTACCGAAAAATCCGATTTTATTCTTAATATGACAAAGGAAGGCGCACAGAAGCTGCTGGGCGTGTATAGTATCGTGGCGGTGATACTGCTTGCAGTGTGCGCACTTCCCTATTATCTTACAAAGGACGTTGTAAAATATACCGAGGAGCTCTCGACCGGTATGGAGGTGCAGCACCTCTATACAGAAAACACCGTCGCCATAATGTCTACCGCTCTCGTGGCAGTGGGCTTTTTAAGCGTGCTGATGTTCATTATCGCCAAAATGAAAAACGAATCCACCATTGCCGACAAAAAGGGCTTTATAATAACAGGTGCATTGCTCATAGGGCTGAGCCTTGTGTCGATGCTCATGGCACAGAGCATACAGACAGCCTTTTTCGGCGGAAGTGCAAGAAATGACGGGTTTTTAGTATTCTTAGCGTGTATCGGATGTATCTTCCTGTCAATGATAGTCACCGGCGAAAAATGGCGTGTGCGCTTTACCGATACGCTTGTGGCGATAGGCGCTTTTGAAGCTGTATTCGGTATAGTACAGACATTCAGCGATAAGGTGCCTAACTTCTTTGCAGGGCTGTTTGTCGGCTTCCCGACAGGTATCAGCTCTGACGGCGAGGTGGTCAATAATTTAGGCTACCTCTTCAATGACCGTATCTGTGCGACAGGTCTTATGTGTACACCGCACGCACTGGCAGCAGTTCTTACCGTGCTGACGGCGTTTGCAGCAGCAGGCGTGATGTATTCAAAGAGCAGAAAAAGACGTGTGCTGTATCTTTTGTCATGCGCTCTTATGACGGCGGCAAGCGTGCTCACACACGTTTTCCCGGCTGTTATAGGTATCCCCTGCGTTATGGCAGTTCTGCTCATAGTCGAGATAGCAAGGCTTGCGAGCCATAATGTGCTGTTTTCAGACAAGCTGCTTGAAAACTCTATCATCCGGTGCTTTATCACTATCCTGGTATCAGGCGCTGTTTTCTTCGGTATGAAGGCGGGCGGCATGATGAATTTCTATGATGAGAACGTCATCTTCACCGATACCTTCTACCGCCTGTCAACAAGCTACGACAGCAGGGCGATAAGCGATGAGGATAATATCTATGTTGACTTTGCATCTATCGGCAAGGCAAATATCACCTATGAGCTTGACAACAAAATGCCCTTCGGCGCAGGTCAGGATAATCTGAATCAGCTTTACGGCAACGGCACGAACCTGCGGACAGACAGGGTTTATAATAACTATATCGACTTTATCTTAGAGCGTGGCATACCGACATTTATAGCATATGTGATATTCCTCATTTATGTACTGTGGTGCGGCATCAGGGCAACGGGTGCGTTTTTCAGGAAAAAGCAGCCCTACTTCGGTGCGGCAGCATTTGCCGGCATGGTCGGGTATCTCGTGTCTATGATATGGAATATCAGCTCAAATTCCTCGACGTATTTCTTATATATCTGTATAGGTATGGTGATAATGTACGGACAGAAGATAACACTTAGCAAAAAGGAAAAGCAGGCAAAGAAAACTGATCTCGGAGGAAAGTAAAAATGCTTAAAGTTGCAAATATTTTCACAGATAATATGGTACTGCAAAGGGATAAGAATATCTCCGTGTGGGGGCTTGACGATAAGGGCAGAAGAGTCACAGTAAGCATAAACGGCATATCGGCAAGCGCCGTGGCTGATGATGACGGAAAATGGCTTTGCATACTTCCGCCCATGAGCGCCGGCGGCGAGTATGAGATGACAGTCTCGGACGAGCATAACAGCTTTACTTTCAAGGACGTCATGATAGGAGAGGTGTGGTTTTGCGGCGGTCAGTCGAATATGGAGCTGGAACTGCAAAACGAGGTACACGGCAAGGAAATACTCAAAGACCTTGATGAGAGCTGTAATGTAAGATTTTACTATACGCAGAAGCGTGGCTATATAGACGAGATGTTCTATGCAGATGAAGCCAACACCTGCTGGGCAAAGGCAGGCAGCGAAAGCTCAAGGGCGTGGAGCGCCGTGGGCTTCTACTTTGCAAGAAAGCTCGCCCGTGAGCTTAATGTCACAGTCGGTCTTATCGGCTGTAACTGGGGCGGTACGTCCGCATCTGCATGGGTGGACAGACAGACGCTCGAAAATGACGCTTCACTTCGCTCATACATAGACGAGTATGATGAAAAGGTAGCCGGCAAGACGCTCTCGCAGCAGTATGAAGAGTATAAGGCTTACGAGAAATACGACGCCGAGTGGAACAAAAAGTCCGCCGAGGTATACGCAAAAGAGCCTGACATCGGCTGGAACGAGCTTCAGGAAAGGATAGGCAAGAACCAGTGGCCGGGTCCTATGTGCGAGTATAATCCATTCAGACCGACAGGGCTTTTTAACAGCATGGTCATGAGGGTGTGCCCCTATACGATAAAGGGCTTTCTCTACTATCAGGGCGAGAGCGATGACCACAAGCCCGACAGCTATTACAGACTGCTCACATCGCTTATAGGTCTGTGGCGTGAAAAATGGGGCGACGACGAGCTGCCGTTCATCATAACGCAGCTGCCGATGTTCAAGTATAAAAACGACCCCGACTACAAGCACTGGTGCAAGATAAGGGCAGCCCAGATGAAAGCCTATAAGACCGTTAAAAACACAGGGTTAGCTGTGATACTTGACTGCGGCGAGCTTGACAATATCCACCCGGTAGACAAGATACCGGTAGGCGAGCGGCTTTGTTTGCAGGCTCAGAAGCTCTTCTACGGCATGGACGTGCAGGCGTTCGGTCCTATGTATAAGTCGCATATATTCAAGGACGGCGGCATCGAGCTTAGCTTTGACCACGCCGGGGGCGGCTTTGTTATTAAAGGCGAGCCGGCAGGCTTTGAGATAGCAGGAGCAGACGGCGAGTATAAGAGCGCCGATGTAAAAATAGACGGTGAAAAAATATTCATATCATCACAAGAGGTCAGTGAGCCGCTGTCGGCAAGGTATAATTACTTCAACTACGCCGAGGTGACTGTTTTCGGCAAGTCAGGCATACCGATGGCACCGTTTGAGATATGAGAATAATTGCCCCGGGCGCTGTGTCCGGGGATTTTTTATATAAATCGGGGACTCTCAATATGTGAAATATCCCGGTTGACAAGAGCCGGAAAATGGATTATAATTAAAGGTACGACATATTGTGTTCCATTTTTGATATAAAACTGATCGGAGGGCGAGGAAAAATTGAAACACATGAAAACAAAAACACTAACAGCGGTACTCTGCGCTTTTACCATGCTTTTCACCCAGTCGGTGACACTTGCATATGCAGATGATGGAGCAGCCGTTCCCGGCAGCTCACAGATAGGCAACGATATAGATGATACTGCTCTTAACGACGAAAACGAAACAGAGCTGATAGAGATAGACCCTGATGTACATACCCACCAGTGGGACGAGGGCGAAGTCACAACTCCTGCGACCTGCGCTGAGGAGGGCGTTATCACCTATACCTGTACACTGTGCGGCGAAACAAAAGAAGAGCCTGTCGAAAAAACAGACTCTCACCAGTACGGCGCCGGCGAAGTCATAAAGGAAGCTACCTGCCAGGAGCAGGGCGAGATAAAATATACCTGTAAGATATGCGGCGACAGCTATACCGAAAAAACAGATAAGCTCTCTCACCAGCTCGATGAGGGCAAGGTCGTAAAAGAGCCTACCTGCGTAGATACAGGTGTCACCACCTATGTGTGTAAGCTGTGCGGCTCGACGTTTGAACAGCAGATCCCGGTGGACGATACCGCTCATGAGTGGGACGACGGCAAAGTGACCATACAGCCCGGCTGCTCAAAAACAGGTGTGAGGACATATACCTGTAAGCTTTGCGGCGAGACAAAGACTTCATTGATAGCTGCCACCGGCGATCATAGCTATGACAGCGGCAAAGTGACTGCCGAACCCACCTGCGGCAAAGAGGGCACAAAGGTCTATACCTGCTCTGAATGCGGCAGGACAAAGACAGAAAATATCCCGGCGACCGGCAAGCATTATTTCGGCAAGCCTGAGATACTCAAAGAAGCAGACTGTACTCACGCAGGGCTTAGACATTTCGTATGCTCGGGCTGCGGCTATGAGGTAGATACGCTCATACCAAAGAGCGCTGTGCATAGCTTTGACAGCGGCGTCATCACAAAAGCCCCGACTGTAAAAGCGTCAGGTATAAAGACCTATACCTGTAAGCTGTGCGGCAAAACGCTCGAAAAAAAGATCCCAAAGCTCATAAATGTATCTTCGCTTAAAATAAGCCTCCTGTCATCGACAACATATACAGGCGAGCCGATCAGGCCCTCTGTCACCGTCAAAAACGGCAGCACAGTCCTTAAAAACAATACAGACTACTATATCGTCTATACAGATAACGTAAAGCCCGGCAAGGCGACAGTGTTCATATACGGCAAGGGCGGCTATACCGGCAGCGTGACAAAGACATTCACCATAAAGGCTGCCGGCATCGCAAACGCAGCTGTGACCCTGCCCGATAAGATCTATACATATACAGGCTCGGCTGTAAAGCCGGCAGTTACAGTCAAGCTCGGCAGTAAGCTGATCAAGGGCACAGACTATACCGTAAAGTATAAAAACAATAAGAGTATCGGCAAGGCGACTGTCATCATCACAGGCAAGGGCGGCTATACCGGTCAGAAGGAAGTCTCCTTCAATATATTCCCGAAGGCAGTAAAGATAAGCTCTCTCACCTCACCGTCTGCAAAGAAGCTGAAAGTAAAGTGGAGCAAAAACACCACCTCCGGCGGCTATGAGATAGTATACTCGACCTCAAAGAGCTTTTCATCTGCACAGAAAGTAAAAGTGACAGGCAAAAACAAGGTAAGCAAGACTATCTCCTCACTGAGATCGGGAAAGACCTATTACGTCAAGGTCAGAGCTTTCAGGAGAGTAGGAAACGCCAATTACTGGAGCGTCTATTCTGCGGTCAAAAAGATAAAGGTAAAATAAAAAGACAACTGCCGCTCTTATGGGCAGTGCTTATAAAAATGCTTATGTATTTTATCGGGGGAAACCTTTCTGAAGAAAGGTTCTCCCCCGAACCCCTTTCCAAAGACTTCTAATTTATTTTTTCATAAAGGGCATATATGCCCTTTATGAAAAAATGGGTC
>JAFUYP010000024.1 GCA_017470535.1 Ruminococcus sp.
GACCCCCTTCCTAAAACTTTTGACCCATTTTTTCATAAAGGGCATATATGCCCTTTATGAAAAAATAAATTAGAAGTCTTTGGAAAGGGGTTCGGGGGATAACCTTTCTTCAGAAAGGTTTCCCCCGATAAAATACATAAGTGTTCTAAAAGTACTACCGCAGTGCTGACTTTTTCTCTCTGAGTTGTTTAAAAAAATCCGACAGCAGGGCTGAGCATTCCTCCTCCAGCACGCCGCCTTTAAGGGCAGGCTTGTGGTTAAAGGGGAGGTCAAAGAGGTTTATCACCGAGCAGCAGGCGCCGAAGCGCTTATCGAATGCCCCGAAGACAACGTCCTCTATGCGTGAATTTATTATCGCCCCCGAGCACATAGCACACGGTTCGAGCGTGACGTACAATGCACAGTCTATCAGCCGCCAGCCGCCGAGGTTACTGCTTGCCTGCTCTATCGCTTCAAGCTCCGCATGGGCAAGCGGTGAGCGTGTGCTCTCACGTTTATTGAAGCCCTCACCTACTATCTCGCCGGTAGACTTCCTGACGACCACCGCACCTACCGGCACTTCACCGATGTCAGCGGCACATTTTGCAAGCTCTATGGCTCTTTTCATGTATTTTTCTTCCATACTCATACCATGTAAATGTACAGCCAAGCTATAACAGATGCGGCTAACCACTCTATCATAGGCAGAGCTGTGAATATAGTTTTCATCTTTTCCGAAAATGCAAGCTCCGTTCTTACATTCTGTATCCGGAACGACCACTTGCTGTCCACCATAAGCCTGCCAAGACAGATCGCCGCTGTAATCAGAATAACGATACAAATTATAAGCTGTATCATCCTGCTGTTGCTGCCGGAGGTATTGTAGCCTATGAATTTAAGGCTGAAAAATATCATATTGTTGAGTACCCTTGCGATAAACGAATCAGTCACCGAGCCTGTTTTTATCGTTATGTTGCAAAGCATCAGCGAGATAACTATGACCACCCCGAAATTTGCGATAGTCAGCGCCGTTATCGTTTCAACTATGACTGTCACGACGATAGCGGCAGAATCACCGAACTGCCGTAATGATTGAAGTATAAGCCCGTTAAAGAACACCGCATGAAGTGCCGCAGTAAGTATGTACTCCACAAAAAAGCAGTAGATATTGAGCCACACATTATCCGTCCATACAAATCCGCCGGGTGTGTTTATCAGCCTGCTCCCGGCAAGCTCCTCAAAAAAAGTCGTGATCTGAAAGCACACCACCGACAGCCCGCAAAACGTCATTATTATCTCAAACGCCTGCCGCCTGCTGTGATACTTGCCCTTTGGGAGTATGACCTTCCCCGGCAGCCTTATGAATGCCTGGAACAGCACTATACATAATATAAAGCTCACCGGCTTGAACGCCGAAGACAGTACCGTGGAAAAGATGAACGATTCCTTTATATCCCCGGTCAGCCTTACCGAAATGCCGTCCGAGATGTTGCCGAGCCTGCTTGTGAATATCGCCTGGATAAGCCTTATAAGCGCAGCGATAAGCAGCGTGCCGCCCAAAAGCGCCGACAGATCTCTGAGTGTGCGGCGTTCGGTGTCAGATGCGTCATTCGACCGGAACCCCTCGCCCTCGACATATGCGTGTTCCCGTGTATCCTTGACAAACTTGTAGCCAAAGCGGTTGTGAGCATTCATGCGCCATTCGGTATATGCCTTGTGATATTCGTCATTCTGATTCTGGTACTGCGACTGTGAAGCTATGTCTATAAGGTATTCTTTTTTCATCTCACCCATTCACTCACCGCCTGCCTAAAAACGAAGCCCCGTGTGCCGGGGCTTATATCTCATTTCTGTTTTCGAGTGCTTTGTACAGCGTGACCTCGTCAGCATATTCAAGCATACCGCCTATCGGCAGCCCGAATGCGAGCCTTGTCACCTTAACGCCGAAGGGCTTTAACAGCTTTGAGATGTACATAGCAGTCGCCTCCCCCTCAACAGTGGGATTGGTCGCCATGATTATCTCATCAGCGTCATTTACCCTTGCAAGCAGCTCCTTTATCCTTATACTGTCAGGCGAGATACCGTCGATAGGCGATATAAGCCCGTGCAGCACATGATAAACACCCTTATATTCCTTTGTGCGCTCAAACGCAGTCACGTCCTTCGGGCTTTCGACCACGCAGATAGTGCGCTTGTCACGCCGCTCGCTCGAACAGATAGGGCATATCTCCCTGTCTGTAAAATTCTGACACACCCGGCAGCTGTGTACCTTTTTCCTTGCAGCCGAGAATGCGTCCATAAACGCCTTGGCATCAGTATCGCTCATGCTCATGACATGATAAGCAAGGCGCTGTGCCGACTTCATGCCGATACCGGGCAGCTTTGCAAACTGCTCGCTCAGAACGACAAGCGGCAGTGCGTTAGCTTCAGCCATATCAGAACAGACCCGGGAATGAAACGCCGCCTGTGAGCTTCTGCATCTCAGCGTCGCTCTCCTCGTCGAGCTTAGCAACAGCCTCGTTGAATGCGCTCATGATAAGATCCTGTAACATCTCGATGTCATCAGGATTCACTACCTCAGGCTTGATGTTGAGAGAAAGAACATTTCTCTTGCCGTTGATAGTGATGTCGACCATGCCGCCGCCTACTGATGCGGAGAACTCTCTCTGCTCGAGATCCTCCTGAAGAGCTGTGATGTCGCTCTGCATCTTCTGTGCCTGCTTGATCATCTGGTTCATGTTGTTTGAAGGGCCTTTACCCATGCCCTGCGGAAGTCTTGCTTTCATAAATCAATGCTCCTTTGTATTTATACTTATTTTTTTATTTCGACATCGACACCCAAGCTCTTTGCACGCTCTTTGAGAACGTTGATAGGATTTTTCTTGTCCTTTATATCAACACTGTTTGCAGAATAGAGCTTAAAGCCGAAATCTTTACCATAGTGATCGTGTATCACCTGTTTGAGCTTTGCAGTGTCATTTGACATCTTGACCTTCTGTATGTAGAAGTCATTCTCACAGATGATGTTGAAAGTATCCCCCTCTATCGCAGCAGCGGAATTTTCCAGAAACGCTGCGATGCCCGGGTACTGCTCTCTTAGCTTTTCAAGTATCTCCTGCCACTCGGCAAGAGGAGTGTAATTGTTTATATCAAACTTTTTGAGCGGCTTTTGCGGCTTAGGCTTAGGCGCTGCCGGGGAAGCCTGCTGTGTGCCTGCCGGGATACCTCCTGCTGCTGCACGCCTTTCAAGCTCGTCTATCCGTGCAAGGAGAGCTGATACCTCGCTGCTGCTCACACTCGCCTGTGCGCTGTTTTGTGTTTTAGCGCCGCCTGTGCAAAGCCTTATTATGCACATCTCAAACTCTGTTCTCTTTGATGCTGCCCCCCTGAACCTGTCAAGACAGTCCTGTAAAGCGTTCAGGCAGTCAAGTGTAAAATCAAGGCTGACACTTGCAGCTATCTTTTTGAGCCTTTCTATCTCGTCAGGCATACAGCTTATAAGATCATCTGCGCCCTCGACCGATTTTATCAGCATGACGTTTCTTACCTGCTCGATAAGCTCACTGCAAAGGACTTTAAGATCCTTGCTCATAGAATAAAGCTCATTTATTATCCTGATAGTTCCGGCAGCGTCCTTAGCAGCGATGCTCTCTATCATATCAAACAGATGATCTCTGCCTGCTATGCCTGCCGCACCGGAAACCACCGACGTATCTATATCATCAGAGAACGCCGCACACTGATCGAGCAGACTCAAAGCATCTCTCATTCCGCCGTCAGAAAGCCTTGCTATAAGCACTGCCGCATCATGAGCAAGGGTCAGCTGCTCCTGTGATGCGATGTATTCGAGCCTTGCGACAATATCCTGCGTCCTTATCCTGTGGAAATCAAAATGCTGGCACCTTGAAACTATCGTCGCCGGTACTTTGTGTATCTCGGTAGTCGCAAGCACGAACTTGACGTGCTCCGGCGGCTCCTCCATAGTTTTTAAAAGTGCATTGAACGCCCCCGGTGAAAGCATATGCACCTCGTCTATTATATACACCTTGTATTTGCACATCTCGGGAGTGTATATAACGCCCTCACGCAGATCTCTTATGTCATCTACCTTTGAGTTGGACGCAGCGTCCATTTCAAATATATCCGACAAAGAGCCGTTGTCGGCATTCTTGCATATCTCACATTCAAGACAAGGCTCGCCGTCCTTTGGGCTCAAGCAGTTTATAGCCTTTGCAAATATCCTTGCACAGGTGGTCTTACCGGTACCCCTTGAGCCTGTGAACAGGTACGCATGACCCGTCTTGTCATTTTTTATCTGATTGATGAGCGTCTTTGTGACGTGCGGCTGGGAAACGACATCGTCAAACGA
Source organism: Ruminococcus sp. (assembly GCA_017470535.1). Taxonomy (GTDB): domain Bacteria; phylum Bacillota; class Clostridia; order Oscillospirales; family Ruminococcaceae; genus NK3A76. The sequence goes on from JAFUYP010000024.1 coordinate 4,349, forward strand.
CATAGGACGCCATTTTCTGTATAGAGCCCTGTACATACCCACACCCCTTCACAAATAATATCGATCCGACATAAAGGTATGCAGGCGAAACTGTGTCACACGAAACAAACCGCTTAATGCTGCTCGGTTCCCCGCCTGACATGGTTCACAGCGTTTCATTGCACAGGACCCGCACACCCATATCTCGGATCGATGGTTAGCATTGTCCTTTTATATTACCTTACTATTATAACACATTGTCAAAGAAATTTCAAGCCCTTTGATAAAATTTTTCTAAAATATTTTACAGTACAAAAAACGACCCTCCAAAAAACGGAGGGTCATTTTAAGAGGAATTATATGAAAACGATCGTAGTTTTCATAGGCATAAGCTAAACTATCACTATCTCCTGCGCCGCTTCGACCTGTGCAGACTTTGACGACTCATCATCTTCGCTGTCGCCGTCCTGAGCGCTTTCCTCGTTGCCTGCGCCGAAGTGCATAACGCTGCTTTGCTCCGTAGTTACGGACGCTGATGCGTCCTCCTCATCCTGAGCCGCACCGCCTTTTATAATGGAGACAAGTATAGCCACTACCAGCAGTATACCGATAAGAGCTATATATTTACCGAAATCAGTTTCATATGTGTTTTTATTCTCTTTCATGTCATCACTCCATCCTATGTTTAACTGTCCAAAATTCTTACTTTATATCATTATACCCCCTTTAATTAAAAAGAAGTTTAAGATTGTGTGAAAGCTTAGTGAAAAATCAGTCCGATTCTGTAAATCTTACCCTAATTGAGTAGAATTTTATACAAAACCCAACTTTTGATTGACAACAACAGCAAAATATTGTATTATATAATTAGCAGCCAAATACAAGTAACAGCAAATGCAGATCACAGTTAACTGTTACCTGTTAACTATAAAAAAGGGGGGTGTTTTATTTGGGAAGAGCAGGACGTGGCGGCGGAGGCTCCCGCGGCGGCGGCTTTGGCGGCTCGAGAGGGTTCGGTTCGCATTCGGGAGGCGGATCTGGCCGCAGAAGCTCATTCGGCAGCTCATTTCGCAGCAGCCATTCATCATCTCACAGCAGCCATTCATCATCTTATCACAGCTATCACAGTACCGGTCCGAGGTTCTCTTTCTATGGGTCGAGCAGTCTGTTCGGCAATTCGTCGGGCTCCGCATATTCGTCAGGAAATACAGCCTCTAAAGTCGTTGAGAGGATCGTCATAAAGTCGTTGTTCTTTATGGGGCTTATCTTTGTGATGGCGATATATTGCTTTATCACGTCGTCCGATGATATACAAAAATCCACGATAGAGCGTGAAAAGCTCGAGTCATCATCACTTGTCGTGTCAGACACCTACTACAATGATGAACTGGGCTGGATAAAGAGCAAGTCAAGTCTTGAAAAGGGCATGAGGGCTTTCTTTGATAAGACCGGCGTTCAGCCTTACCTTAAAATAACAGATACAGTCGTTGAGGGAAAGGGCAGCAGCTTTACAAATGAGGAGTTCAATGCCTACGCCAACGACCTCTACGATAAGCTGTTTGACGACGAGGCGCATCTGCTGGTCGTGTTCTTTGAGTATAACGGCAAATACCGCTCCTGCTACGTCACCGGGCTTGAAGCCAAGACGGTCATTGACGATGAAGCGGGCGAGATACTGCTTGACTATATCGACCACTACTATTATTCCGATATGGACGAGGACGTGTTCTTCTCACGCTCCTTTGAGGACGCAGGCACGAGGATAATGCGTGTGACACCGAGCTACGGCTGGATAGCGCTTATCATCGTACTGTTCTTAGTACTGCTCATAGTGGTGTTCAGGATCTGGAAAAAGCGCAAGAAGCTCAGGCTCGACGAAATGGAAAAGGCTAAGCAGATACTTGATTCCGACCTTAATGAGTTCGGCACGGCAGGCAACACCGCTGCCGGTCAGAGCGCATCTGCATCATCAGCGGCAGGCGGCTTTGATTCGAGCGAGGTAGACGAGCTTAAAAAGAAATACGACGGTCTGTAAGGAGTCAGCATATGGGATTGTTTGAGAAAAAAGAGGACGCATATGAGCTTAAAATGGAGCTTTCACAGCTTATGATAAAGCTCTCAAAGGTGCGTGAGCAGGTCGGGGAGCTGTCCCACGAGATAGACAGACTCTCAGCCGACAGAAACGCCTATAAAGCCAAGTCAGACGAGCTTGCGGCATATGCTAAAAAGGCAGTCGCCGCCGGAAATGAAGCAGATGCAAAGGTGTTTCTGAGCGAAAAGTATAAATACGACAAAAAGCTCGCCGACACTGAGCCACGCCGGAAGGAGCTTTCCGACACACGCAGCAAGGCGGTCGCCCTGCATGACGATATGGTAGTGAGGATAAACGACGCACGCTCACGCCTTGCAGTGCTTGAAGCAAGGAACGCCACAGCAGACGCTGCTATAAAGGCATCTCAGACGGTGGGCAGCTATGATTTTGAAAAAGACCTCTCCTCCCTTGAAGCGGACGCCGAGCTGCGTCAGGCTATGGAGGACGCACAGCGCTATACAAACGGCGAGGGGCAGTAAATGCAAAAAGGTATCACACCGAAAGATCGGGGTGATACCTTTTTTTAGAAAGGAGGTTATATATGAAAAACAAACACCAACTTTAGTTGAAATGGAGCTTTACTTGTTTGTGATGTACTCATCATAGAGTTGACAATACTTGAGATATGTCTTTGAAGACTCTAATGACATGTCACGAATAGAGATTGGGGGGATATTGTTTTCGAGCAATGCAATGTTTGCTGCTTCTTTCGGATTACATATCTTTGGTGTTCCGAGTGGCATACCCATAAAATATCCGCCGGTGAATAATTCTTTTTCATCATAGGCTGTTGTTTCTTTAATAGCAGTTTCTAATAGCTGATAATATTCTTTCGCCTCATCACTGCTGTTGATCACGGTATAAAGCAATGTAAGCCTTGATAATATGCTGACATAGTACGATCTGAACGAACCATATTCATCTTCTTCAAAAAATGTAGAAAGGACAGATAGCATTTTCTTTTCTGTTCTGATCATATCATTTACCATTTCTTTAGTCAAATTATCAGGAATGCTTTCTTGCCTTCTCATATTGATATGCTGTTCAAAAATAAGTGAAAGCTCTTCAAATATTGCTGTTTTACAGCTTTCGGCTGATCTGTCGAGCGCTGCGGTCAGCACTTCACGACTCAGTTTTATGGGTGCGGCTTCTGATATTATCTTTTTCGCTTTATCCTGTTGATTTGTTTTGTTGCAAAGATCAATGAACGCTTTAAGACACATCATGGTGAGAGTTCTGTCACCGGAATTATAAACTATATCTGCTGTGATGTTTGTTAATATATTATCTATTCTGTCGTAAATATTGTTTTCGGAGTATTTGCACATTTTATCCGTGATTTCATCATACTCTTCTTCGGTAACAATACTATCACCGGGGTCGAGCGTAAATTTCTCGTCCATTGTTTCTTCATAATCCTTTATTGTCGCTTCCGTCCACATGTGAGAACGTTTTTCTTCATATAGATTAGACAAATCCATATTATAATCCCTGATGTTAAGAAGATTATGTATCAGGTTAAATTTAAGGGTATAATTTTTAGGAAATCGTTTTATAATACTTTCGATAACATCAACTGCAAGTTCTGTTTCTTCTGATTCAAATGCTTCGTTAAGCTTTTGGTTATAGTATTTCAACGGGTCTTCCTGTATCTCATTTGTAAGACCGAAAAGGTAGTCTGTCGATACATCATAGAGCTTTGCTATATTCGGGATAGCTGAAACGTCCGGCATACATGAACCATTTTCCCATTTGCTGACTGCCTGTGCGGAGATACAAAGCCGTTCTGCCACCTGCTGCTGTGTTAATCCGTGCTCGTCACGGAGCATTTTTATTATTTCGTTAAATTCCATTTGGGATCTTCCTTTCAGTGTTGCCTTAACGATCGTCTGAGTTTATTATAACCGCAGTACCGTGATTTGTAAAGCGATTTGTACTCAACCTGATACTCAACCGGCAGTTGAGCTATAATATGTTAAAAAAAGACCGGCAGAAGAATGCCGGTCTTTGTCAGTATTATCTGTCATCTTCAAGATATGGGTTGTACTTTCTTACCTTCTTGACTTCATACAATCTGTTATCCGCCTGCTTGATAGCCTCCGACAGATCGCCCAGCTCCGAGCATCTGCACTGATAGATGCCCATAGAAAGATCTATCCTGTACGGCTTGCCCGATTCAAGATTTACCTGCTCTATGAAGCTGCGCTTGCGCTCGAGTATCTTTTCTTCAAGGCCGGGCTCGCTGACGATCGCTAAGATGTTGTATTCATCGCCGCCCGTCCTGCCGATTATGTCAGTCGAGCGGAAGATGTGCCTTAATACATCAGCACTTGCCCTGAGCGCAAAATCGCCCTCCGAGTGACCGTACTTGTCATTTATGTATTTAAGATAGTCAAGATCTGCGAATACCAGCACAGCGTACATATCGCTGTCCTTGTATTTCTTTGCAGCGGCAAGCGATTCATCATTGAAGCCACGCCTGTTTAGAAGCCCCGTCAGCTCGTCTGCCTTTGAGATGTCTTTAAGTACCGCATTGTCCTTGTGCAGCTCGTTCATGTGGCGCTCCAGTTCACTTATGAGTGAGAGTATCTTTACCGCCGCACCGAACTGATAAGTGATAAATTCCAGATATTCAAAATACTGCTTTTTAAGCTCTACGAGCAGCACACCGAACTGATGCTCGCCCGAGAACAGATCCGCCATGACCAGCGTGTGCCGCCTGTCATCAGGCATATATCGGTTTTTAAACAGACTGTCTATCTTTATGCTCCTGTCATGCTCCGGCACCACGAACACATCGCTGCCCTTCTGATATGACATAAACTCCCACCGGCTGTGATCATACATCTTGTCTCCGATGCGGTATCTCTGCGATTCAGGCAAAAGATACAGATAGCTTGAATCAATTTCAAGCAGCGGCAGCCGCCTTAAAATATCCGCAAATGCCTTGTCGCCCGTCCCGTCGATAGTGAGCGTGTCACGCACGATGATGTTTGATCTTCTTAAAAGCTCCGACGACACCTCGCTCGCCTTTGAGATAGTGATCCCTATATCACGGGATACGAGCCTGTATATTTCAAGATACAGGTTTTCAAAATTCTTCTTTGAATGCTCGCTCATATCCTTTTCGCAAAGGGCGTCATATATGCCGTCCGCCATGACGTGGATATTCTTTAAAAACAGGAAATACTCCTTGTGATAATCTATCATCTTTCCGACAGCCTCAACGACCTCTGCGACCTTTTCGTCCGTCAGCTCTTTTCCGCTTTCAAGATCTGTTACGACGCTGTAAACTATCTTCATGTTCTTGTAGATGTATGCGTCATAGATCATGTCCGTGCCGTCGAACATAAAGTATATGAGCTTTTGCAGCCTGTCATCACCGCCTGCGGCAACGAGCAGCTCTATCTCGCTTTTTCTCCTGCCTACATATCCGCAGGAAATACGAGGGATAAATCTTGTAGCGACGTTCCTTGACACTGCCTCTCTGCCGCACAGCATATCATAGGCATTCTTTACCGCCTTGTAGCCCAGATCCTCAGCCGAAGCCCTCACCGAAGCGAGCGGCGGATCGAGCTTTTCGCAGTAGTCCATATCATCAAACCCTGCTATGAGCATATCACTGCCTATCATCATGCCCCTGTCAGCGCATACCTCGTATACAGCCAGGCACATATCGTCATTTGAGCAGACTATCGCATCAACGTCCGGGTGCTCGTCAAGATATTTCTCAACATCAGGCTTGCATTCACGGGAGGGGTTGGCATAGCATATAAGGCTCTCATCGACCTCAATGCCGTTTTTTTCAAGAGCTTTCTTGTAGCCCTCCACACGCTCAGCACAGTCAGTGTTTGAGATATACCCCGAGATCATGCCTACTCTTCCGCTTTTGCTGTACCTGATAAGATGATCCACAGCCTTTGTCACAGAGCTCTCATTGTCAAATACTACATATTCGTAGCCGTCGACCTTCGACGCTATCGAGATAACAGGGATATTCCTCCCTATTTGACTAAGGAAAGCCTTTTTTTCTTCATCAGTATTGCTATAAGCGATAGTACCGGTACAAACGCACACCGCATCAAGATCACGCTCATTTGCGTATCTGAAAAGATTGTTGTACTGGTACTCATACTTTGTATCCTCATTCTGCACCGAGGTGGCGCAGATATATTTGCCGGGTATTATTATAAGGTCTGTGTCAAGCTCCTCCGAAGCAGCGATAGCACCGCTTGCAGCCTGATATGAAAACGGGTCTGTGATATTTGCGACCATCAGACCTATCACATATCTATTTTTCCGACTCATCGCCGGTCACCTGCCTTTTTAAGTGTTGTTGTCTTCCTTCAGCTTATCTGTCAGTCTTACGATATGTGAAAGTAATGGGTTGTCATCCGTTTCCGGCTTGGATACCTCCTTGCCGTCGCAGATGTCGTCTATGTATTTTTTGCATTCTCTTACATATTTTGAAAGAGTATTCAGCCCCTCGCCGAGATCCTGCGAAGAGGGTTCAAGTATAGTCACATTAAGATTCTGATACCTTCTTGAATACATTATGTCCTTTAAAAAGTTTAGTAGAATTTCGGCGTCCTTGTTATTCATAAAGCTGATCCTTTCACTATTAATACCAACTATAATTATAACACCTTGATTATCATTTGTCAATAATAAAACAAGCATTCCCACAAGATCTCCGCACAAGCAAGATGACCGGAGGCAAGAAAATGTGTGCCTGACAGCACAATTATTTAAGGCAACACCGCACGACCATTGTGTGTCAGTATGCAGTTGTTCAGCTTTGCTGAACACGCCGAATTTTCGTCAGAATGCCCATTTTTGCCAAAGTTTTCCTGGCGTAAGACAAGGTAAACCAGGTATTATGACGGAAATCCGGCAAGCAGATGGCACACAAAGGTTAGAACCGGTGGTCGTGCGGTGTTGCCTTAAGCCCCATATACTGCTCCATTATCTCCACGGCATTTATTATGCAGTCGTCGCAGGCGCACAGCATTTTTCCGCCTTTCAGACCTTTAAGCTCACCGCAGTCAGTGCTGCCGCATTTTTCCTTGAAATCCCTGTGTATCATCTTCGCATCAGCAAGCAGCGGACGGCCCTGATACTGCGTCATGCCCAGTATCATCTGAGCCGCACATAAAGCGCCGCAGCTCGCATCGAACGCTCCCATTCCGCACCCGAAAGCCGCCCCGAGCCTTAAAAGCATATCACGGTCATTATCAAGAATATCCTCAAAAACCAGCAGCACCGCCTGCGCACAGTTGCAGCCCGAGTGCTTGTATCCTACCGCCTTGTCAGCCCTTGACATATCATCACCTCTTTGATAATAGTAAAATCACCCGAAAGCAGATGCCCCCGGGTGAATAAAAGACCATCAGGAAATTATGCCATACCTGCTGTGATTATAGCCATAGCATAGACCTCGTCTGCGTTGCAGCCTCTTGAAAGGTCATTGATAGGCGCATTAAGTCCCTGAAGAATAGGACCGTATGCCGCAAAACCGCCAAGACGCTGAGCTATCTTGTAGCCTATGTTGCCTGCCTCGATAAGAGGGAATATGAAAGTATTTGCCTGACCTGCCACCTTTGAATCGGGGCACTTTGTCTTTGCGACCTCCGCAGAAACTGCCGCATCGAACTGGAACTCACCGTCGATAGTAAGCTCGGGGTCTAACTTTCTTGCTTCGATAACAGCATCATGTGAGAGCTGTACCGTGCCGCCCTTGCCCGAGCCGTATGTCGAGAATGAAAGCACTGCCACCTTCGGGTCGATGCCGAAGAAATCAGCTGTCCTTGCAGTTTCAACAGCCACCTCTGCGAGCTGCTGTGCAGCGGTAAGCACTACATTGCCGTCCTTGTCGAGCTTGTCCTTGTAGCCTAAGTTTATAGCGCAGTCGCCCATAGCTATCTTTTCTTCCTTGCCGTCTGCTTCTCTGAAAAGAATGAACGACGAGCTTACAAGATTTGCGCCCTTCTTTGTCTTGATTATCTGTAAAGCCGGACGAACAGTGTCAGCAGTAGAGTATGTAGCACCGCCGAGCAGAGCGTCAGCCTTGCCTGCCTTGACGAGCATCGTGCCGAAGTAATTGCTCTTTGAAAGCGCCTGCCTGCACTCCTCCTCAGTCATCTTGCCCTTTCTCAGCTCTGCCATCTGTGAAACGAGAGCGTCCATCTCAGGATAGGTCAGCGGATCGAGTACAGTTGCCTTTGAAACATCAAAGCCGCCCTTGTCAGCTGCCGCCTTTACCTCATCGACATTGCCGCAGAGGATAACGTCCATGATGTCCTCACCAAGCAGCCTTGCAGCCGCATCAAGTATACGGGCATCAGTACCCTCTGTCAGAACGATAGTTTTCCTGCTCGCTTTAAGATTAGCAAGCAGCTTGTCAAACATTGCCATTTTATATTACCTCCAAATAATAAAATACTTTTTTAATGCACACACTATGACAACTCACAATTGCTAATTGCCGATTCAAGCGCCGCAGGCGCACACCACGACCCGGCATTGTGCATTGATATAATTGCCCGATATGCAGGGAGCAGATCTCTGATCTGCGTATCTGCAAGGGCATTCAGATATATTATAATGAATGCTTTTGCATTCATTATATCACATAACAAAGGATATTTCAAGTGCCGCTCAGCTTTTCGCCGTTAAATACCATATTGCAGCTGCCGCCCGTGACCTCAAAATCCTCGCATACCGTCAGACTCTCATGGTCACTTTCAGCAGAAACTTCCGCATCGCAGTAATCCACATGAGCCCTGCCGCCGTTCCTGCCGCCGAAAGCGTAGGCATCAAAGCCGTTTACTTTCAGCCTGAATACCGACCTTTCGATAAATATATCACTCTCTCCGCCAAACGACCCGAGCGCTGCTAAATTGCTCGCCTGTGCTGAAATGTTCGTGTTTGTGCAGTCAATGTGGATCTTAGCCTGCTTTTGCCCAAGACAGCCGATAGCCACAGCATAGTCGCCGGTGGCTACGCACTTTGTACTTGCATTGTGCAAAAACAGCTCCATGCTGCCGCTCTGCGAGCCAAGACATACCGACCTTGCCCCCGAGCATTTGAGCTGGAGATCGCAGTTTGAGAAATTATACTTCACATCTCCGCCGAATGACCCTATGCACACCCCGTCAGCGCCGTTTGCAGTAAGAATGTACCTGCCCTTGTTTATCACTATCTCGCCGCCCAGACCCGAGCCTATAAGCACACCCGACTGACTTTCAGTCTTTATCTCAACAGTCGTGTCAAGGTCAAACTCTATCCTTCCGTGACGGGAATCAAGGTCATTGCCTATCCCGTAATGCTCTGCCGCATCAAGAAATATGTCAAGCGAGCTTGCATGATTGCCGCCCGTGAACCTTACCGCCGCCCCCTCGGGAACGCATATGCCTGTCCTGTCGAGCCGTATATGCCCTGTGCATTCGATCTCAGGATCGCACCCCGGCTCTATGTCTATGCAGGGTCTGCCGTATATGTTTGAAAGATGTGTGTTGTCAAGCACCATTCTGCCGCTGAACCCGTCTGCGACCTCTATGTGTATCTCAGTATCGAGCGAGCTTTCCCCGTGTATGTGTACCTCGTCACCGCTCTCAGGCGTTATCCTTATGCAGTCGTAGCCGCTCTTCATCAGACGCTCTAAGAATATCCTGTCATTCCTGTCAGCGAGATATATGTGCTTTTCAAACCCGTCCTCACGCTCGTGGTAATATCTTTTTATCTCCTGGCGTATCTCTCTGGGTATCCTGTCCACTATCTCAGCGCTCGGGCGTGCAGTGTAGTACCCCTGTATAAGGTCTATTCCGAAGAGTATCACGCTCCTTAGCTCCTCACTTGTCTCAACGCCCTCTGCGAGTGCGAGCATACCGTTTTCATGACAGAAGCCTATTATCTCCCTTACAAAATGTCTTTTCTGCGGATCATTGTGTACCTGTGCGAGCAGCGAGCGGTCTATCTTCACAAAGTTCGGCGTGTACCTTAGCAGATTCTTTACATTCGAGTACCCTGTGCCGTAATCATCTATCGCTATTCTTATGCCGAGCCTGCGGTATTTTTCCTTTATCCTGTCAAGCTCCTCCTCGGGTATCTCCGACTCCTCCGTCATCTCCACGACGGTGTTTTTGCTGTTTTTCAAAAGCAGCTCATTCACGGTTTTTGTGTCCTCATCAGAGAGCCTGACATCAGGTATGCTGTTTATAAACACCGGTCTGCCGCCGAACCTCTCGAGGTTTTCGTCTATGAACCTGAGTATATTGATAAAAGTACTCTTTTCTATATCATCGAGCCTTCCGGTCAGCTCGGCGTATTTAAGTATCAGAAACGGCGTTATGCCCGGCGAGTCCTTTGCACGCATGAGCGCCTCGTAGGAATATATCTCCCCCGTCCTTGCATCGACGATCGGCTGAAAATGATATGTAAAAAGATTTCCGTCAAGTATCCTCTCTACCCTTTCAAGCTCCGCCCTTTCAGCCGGCGAAAGACTTGCCAGCCGCTTTCTTCGTGAACCCGTGTCAGCCGTGCACCTGAGCCTTGCAAGATCTGTTCCCAGAGCCTTTATCCTGTCAAAAAGCTCTCTTGTCTTACCCTCATCAGGAAGGCGCTGTGCCATGCTCTCACCGAGCCTTGTGACCGCCGCTAAGTCTGCGGCATCACGCAGTTCTCCGGCAAATTCTGTAAGTGCTGAAATGTAATCGCTGAAGTCTGTCCCCATATGCGCCGTCCTTTCATAGGTTTACTTATAGGCAACACCGCACGACCATTGTGTGTCAGATGCGCCGTCCGGATTTTCGTCAGAATGCCCATTTTTGCCGCAGTTTTACTGACGTAAGACAAGGTAAAATTGGGTATTATGACGGAAATCCGGCAAGCAGATGGCACAC